>JAHFFF010000185.1 GCA_023248095.1 Candidatus Omnitrophota bacterium
AAACCGAAAGTAGGTAGACAGGTCGGCCTGAGTTTGAACCCAACATGGGACCGGACGGTTCGCTTCAAGCAGAGAGAAGATGGTTCTCTCTACGTGGAGGTGGAGGGGGCGGTGGGTGGCTACCCAGCCAACATGGCCCGGGCGACGGACCGGCTGGGAGAGAAAAATCAGCTCGTGGTTGCGGTCTCCGGAGAGACGGGGAAAAAGGTGGAGAGTTTTCTGAAGGATCTCGGGGTGGAGGTGAAGACCGTCTCCGGGGGAGCCGAACCGACCCGAGTGAGTCTCATCGTCGAGCCGTTCTTGACGGGAGAGAAGCGGATGTTCGTGGCCCAGGGAGGGGAATTGCCGGAGCAGACTCTGGAGGAAATGAAGAGAGCCATTGCGGAAGCCGTCGAAAAGGCAAAGAAGGAGGCCGGGGCGGCCGAACTTACCATCGGGGAGCGGCGCGTTCCTCCGCAGACGCCAGATCAGTTAGGTGATCTGATCAGGGATGCGCAGAGCTCTGAAGTTCCTGTTTGGGTGGGGGCCAGCCGCGGATGGGATCGGCCTGACTGGAATAGGGTGCTGGGCGCGGAGCCCCTTGTGCTGCGCACGACGTTGATCGGATTTGCCCAACTGCTGAGGATAGATCCGGACCGGCTTCGGGCCCGTCCGCAGGAGATCGCGTTTCGTGTGGACGCGATTCGTGAGCACCACTCCGGAATCAAAGAGTTCCTGATTTCGTTGGGAACAGCAGGGGAGGTGGTGGTGACCGAAGAGGGACGCTGGCAGGTGATCCCGCCGCCGGTTCTCCACCGGCGTACCTACGTGACCGGCACCGCCGACGTGGTGCTGGCCGCTTACCGGATTGCCCGGCATAGGGGACACTCCCCTCCCGAGGCGATGCGGTTTGGAGTGACCGCCGGCATGCTTTACGCGGAGAGTGGCGGCAAGGTTCCCTCCTTCCAGGAGGTGGAGGGGGCTCGATACCGGACCCGCGTTTACCCCCTGCCAAGGGCGATTCCAGGTGGCACTCCCCGCCGGATCAGCCAGCTTCTGCAAAAGGCTCGCCTGAAGGCAGCGGAATTTGAACTTCCGACAGACCGCGAGACGATTCGATCTTTCGGAGACGGTTTGGATCCGCTGGACAGGGCCTTGAAACACAGCATCGCTCACCGTTTCGAGCACGCGGTCCGAATGATGGAGCGAGCCATCCATGAGGTAGTCTATCAACAGCGCCGGATCCGGGAGATCTTAGGTCCCCTGCCCCAGGAACCGTCCGAGGACTTAAACCTGTATCTCCGTGGTTTGGAGCATTACTTTGCCCTTACTTCGGGGAGCGGTCGCAGCTACCTCGCCTGGCTCAAGGAGTTCAGAGGGGAGCTCACGGAGCTGCTCAAGGAACTTCAAGTGCTGGCCCAAATCCCGGTCCAGCCGCCGGAGCCCTTGGGAAGATGGAAGGAGCCGATTTCAAGCACCGAGAAACTCCTTGTTCCACCGACCCCAGCGGATGTTCTACCGCCGACGGCAGAGGTGATCCTGCCGCAGGAGCCCCCCGTAGAACCGGTCTCCGGGCTGCCGCCCTCCTCTCAGGTGCCGGAGGATCTCCGAGAGGTTCTGGTGATCCCAGTGAAGAAGATGCTGGGAACGGATGCCTTGAGGGATTTATGGAAATGGAAAGAGGAAAGCCTTCAGTTCCCAGGAGGTATCTATCTGTGGATGGAAAAGGACGGCCGGTCCGTGACAGATTTCTTCGAACGCTCAGACTCGGAGTACATCGGCTGGCTCAAAGAGCGGGGAGCGGGCGCTCCCCTCGCTCTCCATCTAGCCGGTTTTCCCGGGCTCTATCTTCTGCAGGGAACCAGCAAACGGGTGGCCCATTATCTGAACCGCAAGATGGGAAAGGTTCGAATTCAGATACCGAAAGGGCAGGGGGGTCAGCTCAAGGGAGATTTGGAGAAGATGGATACCGTGGTAGGGGAACAGCCAGACATCTGGTTGAGCCTCTTTGCCCAAGGGGTAAAACCAGGGAACGTTCGGATGGTGCTGGGCCCGAGTGCGTTCCGAGTGGAGGGTCTGGCCACGGTTGTGGAATTACTCGCCCACACCCCTCTTGGGGAGCGCCTGGTGGTACTTCCTCATTGGGATACTCCCTTCATGGAATTCTACGCCCGGATGAGTGATCTGGTCAGTGAGCTCCAGAGGGTGAAGGATCTGTCTGTGATCGGCTATGCGGACGAAGGGGATCGTTCCATGAAGTTATTTATTGACAGGCTCGGCTTAAAAAATAAGCCGGAACTACGCAGGCCCCAGGAGCTCACCTCGTTTGTTCGACAACTCCTGCTGGATCTCGGAGTACCGGAAGGGGTGGCCACGCAGGAGGCGGTGCAGAACTTCCTATCGGCTGCCGGCTTGGAACAGGCAGCGTAACTTTTCCATCATTCCAACCGGCGGTCCCTCACCCAGCGGTTACCCCCCTTGTTCTTGATCACCTGCTTCAGTTCCGCTCCGATCTGCGCCACCTCCGCGACGTGCTTGAGGGGACGCAGATCGTTGGTCACGACGGCAACGGAGATGGTCAGCAGGGGGAAACGCCGGACCCTCCCATCCCGGTCCTTCGCCTCGATGAATCCCTGCTTCCGGTCGATTTCGTCGTAAAAGCTGAGGGCGGTCTGGCTCAGCTGAGCGATGATTCGTTGGGAAATGGCGTCCGCTGTCGAGGGTTGGGTGATCAGCACGAAATCGTCCCCACCGATGTGGCCCAGGAAGTCCTGCGGGGTTCCCATCTCCCGCATGGCGATCAGGAGGATCCTCGCAGTCGCCTTCAGGATTTCGTCTCCCCGTTCGAATCCGTATTTATCGTTGAAGGCCTTGAACTGATCCAGATCGATGTAGCAGACGGCGATCGGTTTGCCCTCGTTCAGCCGGGACTGGAGCTCTTCCAGGATGGAGACATTGCCCGGGAGTTTGGTGAGCGGGTTGGCGTCCAGCGCCCGCGCGGTCCGGCGCAAGATCATCCGGACTCGGGCCAACAGCTCCGTCGGGTCGAAGGGCTTGACTACGTAATCGTCCGCGCCGGCGTTGATCCCTTCCACCTTGTCCGAGATCTCCCCCTTGGAGGTCAGCATGATGATCGGAAGCTGCTGAAGGAGCACATCCTTCTTGAGGGTTTGGCAGACCTGCGGCCCCAACATACGCGGCATCTTGAAATCCAGCAGGATCAAATGGGGATTCACCTTCTGCACCTGCTGGACCCCCTCTTCTCCATTGGCGGCCTCGAACACCTCGTACCCCTCCGCCTCGAGGGTCAAGCGCAGGACATCCCGGATGTCCGGCTCGTCGTCCACCACGAG
>JAHFFF010000032.1 GCA_023248095.1 Candidatus Omnitrophota bacterium
CACGCAGGTGAATTTCCCGACGATCGGGAAACAGAACCATGGAGGTCGGCTGCCGCAAGGAACCTGCTTCAGCGCCGGCTGCCATACCGCGGTGCACGGCTCGAACTTCGATGACCACCTGCGCTACTAACAATACTTCAGCCGGGGTCCTGTCGTGGGGCAGCCCGGTCTCCGGCATCGGGCCTGGACTGGGTTTCTCACGATTACTCCGCCTCCTGACTCACGCCAGTTGGGCTCACTCGTTCCGGCGTCTCGTGAGTGGTTGTTCCAGCCAGAATCAGCCTTCATTGGTGACGGGTCATTCTCGGCCCTGCTGGCGGAGACCGGGCGCCCGCCCCACGCCACCCCGGCGGAGGCAGGTCGTCACCCTGTTGCTGTTTCTATCGCTGGTAGCATCGGACTGGAGCATGGCGTGGGCGGAGGAGTCGGAGGTGTTCGTGCAGGCGACGCCGGCGCGGTACATCGCCGTGAACGGCGACGCAGAGAAGTTCCGGGCGCACCACTGGATGAAGGACGGTTTTATGGGCGGGATCAATCAGCTTTCTGCGAATCATCTGTTTGCCAACGGCGTCACGCTGCAGGCACAGGGCCACGCCTTGGTGGATCAGAACGATCTGGGCAGCTCCCTCTCATTGACGAAGGAGGGGCTGGGGTTCTTCAAGGCGGACTATTCGGAGTTTCGGAAGTATTATGACGGCACCGGAGGAATGTATCACTATTTCACAACGCTGCAGGCCAACGACACGGATAAGGATCTGGCGCTGAACATCGGGCGGGTAGCGGTGGAAACGGGGCTCACGTTAAGTGGATGGCCGGGCTTAAGTTTCCTGTACGAGCGGAAATTCAAAAACGGAGCGAAATCCCGCTTAACCTGGACGGGAGTTAAGGAAGGGCCAACAACGCGGAACATTGGGCCCTCGTGGCAAGAGATCGATGAAGTTGTGGACAGCTTTGCCATCCAAGCCAGCCATTCGCTTGCGGGATTTGATCTCAAGGGGGAACAGCGATGGGAATTCGCCCGCACGGAAACTTTGCGCGAGGAACGCAACCGCGCCACCACGGGAGTAGCTGCAGATCAAAAGATCCGGCGTCAAGAGCAGGATCCGGAGGCGAATCTCCGGATGACGACACTTCAGGCCCAGCGAAATTTTCTAGAGGACAGGGTGCTTTTCTCGAGCGCCTACCGATTCTCACACATGGACAACCGGGAGTTCGAGACGATCATCGAGTCCGATGTCAACGGAACCCCCACTAACTTTTCAAACCCCAAGCAGATCCGGGATGCGCGGGCGGATAACGACTACGACGCTCACACCTGGGTCAGCAGCTTTATGACGCTTCCCTGGAAGTGGCTCTCTGTAGGTTTGAGGCTGAAAGCGGAAGCGATTAAGCGGGAGAGCAACTCCAGCTATCCAGCCGATGCCTCGCCCAATTCGACGGGCGGGAGCACACCGAACGGGGTGATCGATCAGAATGTGGTGAGCCTGAATGAGAACAGCGCGGTGCGGACGGGAGAGGGTTTAACCTTCCGTTTCACCGGGATTCCCCGCACCGCTTTGTACACCGAATTTGAGCTGGAGCAAGCCAGGGTTTTGCTTCACGAGGATAGGAAGGATCTGCTGGGTCCCAATGCCGGTGAGACCTTCAACCGCTTTACGGTCGCCGATGTCGATCGATTCCACATCGCCATGGGCGGGCAGAGCGCCCCATGTTCGCATGCGACCTTGACCTCCCAGGTGAGTTTTCGCAGGAACAACAACGACTACGACGATCAAAGAGAAACGGATTCCACAGGTACAACGGCCCGCTCAGCCTTTTTCGACGGGCAGAGGACCGATACAGCCGAGTGGTCCACGCGGGTCACCTTCAAACCGGCGCTCTGGCTGCAGCCCTCCATCCGCTACCAGCTGCGGGACGACAAATTCGCTACACGGGTGGAGAATGAGCCGATCGTTAAAACGGGGATGCTCTCTCACATTGTCACGGCCGACTTGGCTTGGCAGCCGGCGCAGGATTTGATGACGACGCTTTCCTTCTCTCGTCAGATGGCCGCGACTTACACCCCCGGGCGTTACAGCGCAACGAACATTCCTACCTTTAACGCCAACGTGAACACGGGATTGGTGAGCGCCGATTACGCCTTTACGCCGAAGTGGAGTTGGTCAGGCACCCTGCAATATTCCTGGGCCGACAATTTCAACGATTTCAGCGAGGTAGGACTGCCGTTTGGAGTCCGTATGGAGCAACTTGATCTGACCGCGAAGCTCAACTGGAGCGTGGCTCCGGATACCTCGGTCAGCGTCGAGTACGGTTTTTACCACTACCTGCCCGACTCCAACGCGGACACGGGCGACTACGACGCCCATATGATCTGGCTGGAGGCATCCAGGAAATTCTGATGAGTGAACTGCTGAGCCGTCGGGTTTTCCTGGGCCGCTGCATCGCGTTCTTGGGCTCCTTGATCGCTTTGATGTTCTCTGGCGTGGGAGCAGGCTATCTGCTATTCCCGATCTTCCAAAGGAGGAAAGAGGACTGGGTGGATCTCGGGCCGATCACGGACATCTGGTCAGGCACCCCCGTGAAGGTTGAGTTTGTGCAACGCAAGCACGATGCTTGGATGACCACGGAGCAGCGCTCCTCCGCATGGGTCCTCACCCCTGATGGTAAGGAGTTCGTAGCGTTTGATCCGCGGTGCACCCACTTGGGCTGTCCCTACCGTTGGGATGACGGTCGAAGGCAGTTCCTTTGCCCCTGTCACGCCGCCGTTTTCGATATCCAGGGAAAGGTGGTCATGGGGCCGCCCCCACGGCCGCTCGATCGGTATCCATGTAAGCTGAGCGAAGGGCGGCTCCTCATCCTTCCCCAACCCATACAGGCATGAAGCTCCTGGCGTGGCTCAACGAGCGCACAGGACTGGATCAGGTCTGGCGGGTTCTCTTCGCGCGACAGATCCCTAACCTCAAAAGCCCAGTTGCTTGGTTCTACACCCTTGGCAGCGCGGGGTTGTTTGTGTTCGTTCTCCAGGTTCTGACCGGTGTCCTCTTAGCCGCAAACTATGTGCCCTCGCCGGACCATGCATACGACTCGGTGAAGTTCATCAATGAACAGGTATGGTTCGGCGGGCTGATCCGCGGCCTTCACCACTGGGGAGCCAGCGCGATGGTTGTCCTGGTTGTCCTACACATGCTGCGGGTCTACTTCATGGGGGCTTACAAGTGTCCCCGCGAGCTGACCTGGATCATGGGTGTGTTGTTGCTGTTGTTTGTATTGGCGTTCGGTTTTACGGGGTACCTCCTTCCGTGGGATCAAAAGGCCTATTGGGCGACCGCCGTAGGAACTAATATCGCTGGCCAGAGTCCCGTCGTGGGTCCACTACTCATCAAATTGCTCAGGGGCGGGCAAGAGATGGGGGCGGCTACCCTAAGCCGGTTCTATGCCTTGCATGTGCTTGTGCTGCCGATGATCGTAGGCCTTCTGTTGGTTGGGCATCTTTTTCTGGTAGTCTGGCATGGGATCTCCGAGCCACCGAAACGGCATGAGGTTGCAAAAGGCGCAAAAGGGAAAGGCCAACCGTTCTTCCCCGACAGCGTTTTCAAGGACGTGGTTGTCGCTTTTCTAGTTTTTTGTGTCCTGCTCTTTCTGGCTTACCGCATCAGGGTGCCACTGGAGGAAGTTGCCGATCCGACCGATTCCACGTACAATCCTCGACCAGAGTGGTACTTCCTGTTTCTGTTTCAGGCGCTGAAGTTCTTCCCCGGTCGGTTGGAGGCCGTGGCGGCTGTACTCTTGCCGTGCCTGGCAATCCTCATGTTGCTCCTTGTGCCTTTCCTCGATCGGAAGCCTGAACGTCACCCCCTGGATCGACCTGCCTGGACCGCGCTTGCTCTGATGGTGATCAGCGGGATTGCGTGGTTGGCTTGGGTTGGTGCCCGCGGCCCGCTTGTCAACCCGGTCGTGAAGCAGGACCCACTCGTGCTGGCTGGGCAACGACTGTACCGCGAGCTCAAGTGTGCTTACTGTCACAGGATCCACGGGCAGGGTGGGACGGTGGGGCCCGAACTGGATAAGGCGGCAGGCACCAAGACAGAACGCTGGTTGTGGGATCACTTCCGCGATCCCCAGGCGGTGAACCCCGGCTCCGTGATGCCAAAGTTCGGACTGCTTGATGATGAAACGCGCGCCCTTGTGGCCTATGTGATCTCCTTCGCGCCCGAACCCTTCACTGAGGAGGCACCCAGGCTTTTTGCCGACCGTTGTGCTGCTTGCCATAGGATTGGGAAGGAAGGAGCAGAGGTCGGTCCCGACCTATCTCTGATTGGAAGGACGCGTGACAAATCCTTCATCAAGACGTATATCGAAAACCCATCCCTGACCAATCCAACTTCCGCTATGCCCAGCTATAAAAGCCAATTGACCGATACCCAAATCGAGGATCTTGCGCGGTATCTCGCCAGCCTCGTGCGTGAATGATGGAACGCCTACTGCGTATCGGTACCGCGGCTGTGCTATCATAGGGCTTCCTACCGATGTTTCGTCCATTCCGATTTTTAGGATCCCTGGCGGTCGCTGTTCCGCTGTTGATAGCCATTGCAGGCGTCTTGGCGTGGGGAACGATCTACGAGGCCCGCTTCGGTACGGCGGCGGTTCAGCGCTTTGTCTATCAGTCCTGGTGGTTTCAGGGGCTGCTGGGTTTTCTGGTGGTGAATCTTGCGGCCGCGGCGCTGGAGCGATATCCATGGCAGCGCCGCCACCTGCCCTTCGTCCTGGCACATATCGGCATCATCTCGATCCTCATCGGCGGGATTATCGGCGGGCGGTTCGGAGTGGATGGACAGATGATCATCCCGGAGGGGGAAACCAGCTCTACCCTTCAGCAATCGCGCAACGTTTTGGTGGTCCATCAGCCCAATCCCGGAATCCATCGGGAGTTTTCCACGCAGTTTGAGGCCACAGCCTGGAACCACCAGCCGCATGCGCTGTTCGAGGTTCCGCTGGCGGACCGTACCGTCCAGCTGGTGGTGGACCGGTATTACCCCAATTCCGTCCGGCAGGAGGAGATCAGCGATGGGGCCGATGCGGAGAAAAATCCGGCGGTGCACCTGATCCTCTCGCATGAGGAGCAGAGTGATGACCTCTGGCTGTTCGCCCGGGATCCGGACCGTTTCGGAGTCCGATGGGGAGAGGCCCACATCCTGTTCCTTGAACCGGAATCAGAGAGGCAGTTCAACCAGCTTCTCGGCCGTCAAAAGAGCGATCCTTCCGACCGGGGGATCGTTGATCTGGAGTTTCCGGATTTAGGGGTTCGCCGACAGATCCCCGTCCCTGCAAAGATGAACGTGCCTTCGACGATCGAGGGAACACCGTACCGGATCACCTTCAAGCAATATTTCCCCGATTTCTCCCTTTCCGAGAAGGGGCCGGTGAACCGGTCGGATCAGCCGAACAATCCCGCCGTGGCCTTCACCTTGAGCGGCCCGGAGGGGACCGACGTGCATCTGCTGTTTGCGCTGCATCCCGAATTCCCCGAGCTGCACGGACGCCAACACAAGATCCATGTGCACCCGTCCTATCTTCATGCCGCTGAGAGTTCTCTTCCTCCGAATTCAATCGCTTTGCTGCATACGCCTGCGGGGAAATTGATGGCTGTTCTCACGGGAGCGGGAGCTGCCGGAGAACGGAAAGAGATCGATCCCGTCGAAGTGGGAAAAATCTACACGCACCCGGCGCTGGGTGCCCAGTTTCAGATCGAGACCTTCTATCCCCGCGCCCGGCGGGTGGAGTTTTTCACCAACCGGGATGACGAGGTCCGGCAGGAGGCGATCCACCTGATGGGCAGCGGAGGGGAAAAGACTGCGCAGGCCTGGCTGAGTTTGCGGGAATCCGCCGAGTTTGCACTCGGGGGGCACCCCCTCGTGGTGGAATACCGCCCGGCGACTCGCGAGATGCCCTTTTCGGTCAAGCTTCTCGATTTCCGCAAGATCGATTATCCTGGTATCGAGATGGCGGCCGGTTTTGAGAGCGATGTGGAGCTGACCGACCCCGAGCGGGGAGTGACTCTGAAGCGCAAGATCACCATGAACAATCCGCTGAAATACCGAGGATACAGCCTGTTTCAATCCAGCTACGTGCAGGGCCCCGTGGAAACAACCGTGCTTTCCGTGCGCAACGATCCGGGCACACCCCTGGTGTACGGCGGCTTTCTCATCGTCTTGGTCGGAGTGATTACCCTCTTCTTATCCCGGCGGGAATCGCCGGAAGCAACATGAGGGGTCAGGTCTTGCAATCACACATGGAATGTTGCAATGCAAGACCTGACCCCATTGCAGTCTGCTTGCTTTCCTTGATCTTTCTGTTGTGTGGGACAGCGCAGGCGGCGGAGCCGGAAAGTCCTCCCAAGGTTTCTGTCTCGGCAGCTGCCATGAAGGAGCTGCAGGAGCTGGCCATTCAACACAATGGGCGCGTGAAGCCGTTCGACAGCTTCGCGTGGGAAACGGTCGATCGCCTCACCGGGTCCGCCCGCTTTCGCGATGAGGATCCGGTCAACACAATCCTTTCGATTGTTGCCCATCCGGACGCTTGGCAGGAGGTGCCGCTGCTTTCTGTTCCTTTCGGTCCGCTTCGGGAGGCACTGGGATTGGGCCGCAGGACGACCCATGTTTCGTACAACGAGTTGATCTCCACGCGCAAATTGATGCGGATGCTGCCTCCCATCGTGGAGAAACAGCAGCGAAGTGAGAAGCTGACGATGCTGGAGAATGAAACGATGGAGTTGTTCGATCGGTTCGTAATATTCACCAGCTTGATCAAACAGGAGCTCCACTTGGTCCCTCCTTCGAAGTCGGGACAGGCCTGGCTACCGATCCTTCCAGCGGAAGAGTGGGTAGGCCTTATCTCAGCGTTGCGTGAAGGTAATGCTTCCTCTGCGCAGCGGGCCCATGAGTTGGTACAAAGGCTTCAGGCCACAAATCCCTCCCTCTACCCGGCCCGTTGGCGGTTGCGCCTGGAGGTGATCTACAATCACCTTGGCCCTTTTCGGATTGCACGCCTGTTTTATCTCTTGGCAGCCGTTCTCCTGCTTCTCTTTGCGGTCAATGTCCAGTGGGTACGACTGCCGGGGATCGGCATCGGCCTGTACGGAGCCGCTCTGCTGATCCATGCGACGGGGATTCTAACCCGCGTGGTCTTGGGAGGACGCCCGCCGGTTTCCAATTTCTACGAGACGATGCTCTGGCTGCCCTTCGTCGGGGCTGTGCTGGCGTTGGTCTTTGAGAGGATCTACCGCTCCGGCTTCTTCGGTTTTTCCGGCGGGATCTTGGCGGCCATCGTTCTTCTGCTGGCCGATCATCTGCCGCTGGATCCCAGCATCTCTCCGGTGGTTGCGGTCCTGCGCAGCAACCTGTGGCTGACCATCCATGTTCTGACAGTGGTCGGCAGCTACGCGCCGATTGCGCTGGCGACGGTGCTGGCCCATCTCTATGGCTGGTTTTTCTTGGCCGGCGGCGAGCAGCATCCGGCGCTGCCGTCGCTGAGCCGGTATCTTTACCGGTCCATCCAGGTGGGCGTGGTGCTGCTGTCGGCCGGCATCATGCTGGGGGCCGTGTGGGCCAACGCCTCCTGGGGTCGGTACTGGGGTTGGGACCCCAAGGAGACCTGGGCCCTCATCACGCTGCTGTGGTATCTAAGCGTCCTGCACGGCCGTTTCGCCGGCTGGCTCAAGGGGGTCTGGATGGCCTTGTGCACCATTGCCGGTTTCTTCCTCCTGCTGATGACCTACTACGGCGTGAGCTTTTATCTGGTGGGGCTTCACAGCTACGCGGGCGGCAGCGCCAAGCCGATGCCGCCGCTCCTCATCGCCTATCTCCTCGCGGAGGCGGCATTCATCGCTTGGGTGGCCCTTCGAGCGGTCAATCTCCGGCGGCAACCGGTGTGATATACTGACCCCATGTTCAACATCGGTTGGCCGGAACTGATCCTGATCCTCTTCGTCTGCCTGCTCCTTTTCGGAGCGGGACGCCTGCCGGAGATTGCCCGGCAATTGGGCAAGGCGATCAACGAGTTCAAGAAGAGCCTGAAACAAGGTGAGGATGGGAGCGGGCCTAAAGATTGAAGACGGGCCAGCCCCCATGCCGGTGGACGAAAGGCAGCCGTTCCTGGATCATTTGGAAGAGTTGCGCCGACGGCTGCTGCGTTGCTTCCTCTGGGTGGCTGTGGGCACGACGCTGGCCTGGAGGCTGACCCCTGACATCCTGCGGGAGTTGATCCGTCCCGTGGGACAGCTTGTCTACCTCAGTCCGGTCGAGCCCTTTACCGTTCGCCTCCAAGTTGCTTTTTGGGGCGGACTGGTCTTCAGCTTCCCGCTCATGGTATTGGAGGTGTGGGGTTTCCTCCGTCCGGCCCTTCGTTCCATGGAGCGTTGGTCCGCGCTGATCCTCCTGCCGCTGAGTGTGGCCCTCTTCTTGATTGGAGCGTGGTTCGGATGGAAACTGCTCCTGCCGGCGGCCCTCAAGATCTTGTTCGCCTTCGGTGCCGGGGTCATGACTCCGATGTTGACCGTCGGCAATTACGTGAGTTTCGCGAGTTGGCTCATCGTCGGCTGCGGGCTGGTGTTTCAGGTTCCGCTGGTGATTCTCTTTCTCACCCGAACCGGCCTGGCGAGGCCGCAGACCCTTTTGCGGCAGTGGCGTTTGGCTGCGGTCGGGATTCTCATCGTAGCCGCGGTTCTGACGCCGACACCGGATATCTTTACCCAGTTGCTGCTGGCCGCTCCCTTATTCGCCTTATATCTGCTTTCCATTGGGTTGGCTTTTCTGGTAGGTTCAAAGCGGGCAAAGGAGGCAATTCAATGAAACGTTCCTGCCGGTGGGGTACTTTCGGTTTCCTGGTAATCACTGGGTTCGTGACAGTGGGCCTGATCGGCGGCGCGGCCTTTGCGGAGACCATCGAGCTGGTGACGTATTATCCGGCCCCGTCTCAGCCGGACCTGCACACCCGGAGTTTGACGGTGGGCACGCAGTACGCGAATCAGAGTCCGGATGACGGGCAGGCGTTCATTTTTGATTCGCTGGGGATCGGGACGACCAATCCCTTGGGTCCCCTGCACGTGGTAGGGTTCAACGATCAGCTGAGCTCCGTGATATTCGAGCCGGGTCAGGATACAGGAGCAGCTGGGGTACCGGACATCCGGATGGGGATTGGGTCTGGGTTCACGGCGGGGAATCCTCCGACGCAGCGTTTGGAGGTGAAGGGGAATGTGTATGCGAACGGCGGCGGGACCGGAACGGCGTTGTTCATGGCGAACCGCAGCGACAATGTAAATTTCTTCAGCGGGCTGCAGTTGCTGACGGCTGGGGCGTTGAAATGGACGATCGGCTCACGGAACAACGCCACCGAAGATCTGCAGATCTATTCCGATGCGGACAGCGCGATTCGGCTGTCCATCCAGCAGGGGACCGGTCATGTGGGGATTGGGACTACAGCACCGGCTTCTACCCTTCAGGTGGAGGGCTCCTTGGGAATGGCTGTTGCTGTTGTGTACGAAAGCGTAGCGCTTAATAAGACCCACAATATCGTTTTGTGCAACAACGGCAGCCCGATGACGGTCAACCTGCCGGCTGCAGCCCAGTGCGCTGGGCGGACCTATTACATCAAGAAGGTGAGCACCACCGGGCCGACGGTGACGATCGATCCGAATGGTGCGGAAGGGATTGACGGAGAATTCATCAGCGGGCAGTGGGTGGTGCGGTTGTTTGTGCAGAATGACGCGGTGCGGATTGTCTCGAATGGCGCTAACTGGGACGTGATATCGGATGAACTCAGGCCGCACCGGGCGCAGATGCAGATGAGGGGGACGCCACAGACGCCGCTCCCTAGTAAGTTTACCGCGATCAAATTCGATACAATCACGTACGACAATGCCGGAATAGCGGTAACAGGGGCGGCTTCAAAATTCCTTATCCGCCGGACCGGGGAATACCTGATCACTTTTCATGCACGCGCGTCACCCACCGTCCCTGATCAGAACCAATGGGCCCTGGGCGTTTTTGTGAACGGCACATTGATCGCCATCGTTTCGGACTATAACTCCTACCTCCCAGGAGGTGACCCCGGCGGCTGCATCGCCATTGTGCAACGGCTTTTTGTTACAGACTCTGCTGCAGACGTTGTTGAGGCTAAGGTTTTTTCGTCGGCTGCTGGAGTAAGCACTAGCCCCGGGGGTGACGGTCAGTGGCCGGTTTTCTCTATCGCCGAGATTCGGCCGTGAAGTCCTTGAAAAGCTCCGGCAGGCGCTTGCAGGAGGATGAATAGGATGCAGGGCAGAGGGCGGTTTCACCTGATCGGTTTTCTGATGGCAACGGGCCTGGTCGGCGGAGGGGCCTTTGCGGAGGAGATTGATCTGGTGACGTACTATCCGGCCCCATCGACGCCGGATCTGCACACCCGGAGTTTGACGGTGGGGACGCAGTACGCAACTGCGACGCCGAACGACGGGCAGGCGTTCATTTTTGATTCGCTGGGGATCGGGACGACCAATCCCTTGGGTCCCCTGCACGTGGTAGGGTTCAACGATCAGCTGAGCTCCGTGATATTCGAGCCGGGTCAGGATACAGGAGCAGCTGGGGTACCGGACATCCGGATGGGGATTGGGTCTGGGTTCACGGCGGGGAATCCTCCGACGCAGCGTTTGGAGGTGAAGGGGAATGTGTATGCGAACGGCGGCGGGACCGGAACGGCGTTGTTCATGGCGAACCGCAGCGACAATGTAAATTTCTTCAGCGGGCTGCAGTTGCTGACGGCTGGGGCGTTGAAATGGACGATCGGCTCACGGAACAACGCCACCGAAGATCTGCAGATCTATTCCGATGCGGACAGCGCGATTCGGCTGTCCATCCAGCAGGGGACCGGTCATGTGGGGATTGGGACTACAGCACCGGCTTCTACCCTTCAGGTGGAGGGCTCCTTGGGAATGGCTGTTGCTGTTGTGTACGAAAGCGTAGCGCTTAATAAGACCCACAATATCGTTTTGTGCAACAACGGCAGCCCGATGACGGTCAACCTGCCGGCTGCAGCCCAGTGCGCTGGGCGGACCTATTACATCAAGAAGGTGAGCACCACCGGGCCGACGGTGACGATCGATCCGAATGGTGCGGAAGGGATTGACGGAGAATTCATCAGCGGGCAGTGGGTGGTGCGGTTGTTTGTGCAGAATGACGCGGTGCGGATTGTCTCGAATGGCGCTAACTGGGACGTGATATCGGATGAACTCAGGCCGCACCGGGCGCAGCTTATTCGAGTGTCAGCACAGACAATAAACAGCAGTCCAGGTTTTCCAAGCTGGCCAGGTTTTACCCGCATCGATTTCGAGAGCATCCGTTACGACAATGCCGTAATAAGTGCTGTTGGTGGTTTCGTTATACGCCGGGCCGGGAAATACCTGATCACTTTTCATGCGCGCGCGTCAGCAAGCTGCGGTGATGGACAGCAGTGGGCCCCGTCTGTCTTTGTGAATGGTGCGTTGATGTCCCTCGTTTCGGACCGCAGCTCCACCAGCAACGGTGTCCCAGGCGGCAACATCGCTATTGTGCTAGATCTTTCTGCTGAATCCGTTGTTCAGGCTGGGATTTGGCCGTGTGTTATTGGCCAATCCACTAGCACAGTTCCGGGTGAGCAGCCCACCCTCTCTATCGCAGAGGTTCGACCGTAACGATGACACTTATTGAGCGGATCGATGAGGATTTGAAGGTGGCGATGAAGGGGCGGGATGAATTGAAGGTCTCGGCGCTGAGGATGCTCAAGGCGGCGGCCTCCAACACGGCGATCCAGAAGGGAAAGCAGGTGTTGGAGGATGGCGAGATTCAGGAGGTCATCGGTAAGCTGATCAAGCAGCGGCAGGAGTCGGTCGAGGCCTTTACAAAAGGGGGCCGGCCCGAGCTGGCCGAGAAGGAGGCCAAGGAAGCGGCGATCTTGAAGGCCTACCTGCCCCCGGCGATGAGCGAGGCAGAGCTGAAGACTTTGATTCAGACGGCGATTCAGGAAACCGGCGCCAGCGGCCCCCAGGCGATGGGAGCAGTGATGAAGGCGGTGATGTCGAAAGTCTCCGGCCGGGCAGATGGTAAGATCATCAATCAGTTGGTTCGGGAAGCCCTCGGGGGAAAATGAAGATGATGCAGAGCAGATGGCGGCTTCACCGGATTGGTCTTTTGGCGGCAGCTGGGCTGGTCAGCGGCGTGGCCTTTGCGGAGACGATCGAGCTGGTGACCTACTATCCGGCCCCCTCGACGCTGGATCAGCATTTGAGAAGTCTAACGGTGGGCACGCAGTACGCGAATCAGAGTCCGGATGACGGGGAGGCACTGGTTTACAAGCGGCTGTGGGTGGGAAATCCTTTTGATCCAGCTGCAGAGTTTCAGGTGCTGACAGTGGTGGGGAACGTCTGGGCAAGGTCTCCGACGACGGCGTTGTTCATCGCGGACCGCGGGGCGAACACGAACTACAGCGGCCTGCAGTTGAAGACCTTCGGGGCGACACAGTGGACGATCGGCTCACAGAACGACGGGACGGAGAACCTGCACCTTTTCAGTGATGCGGACAACGCGACCCGGATGTTCATCCAACAGGGCACCGGCAACGTGGGGATCGGGACAACGACACCAGGGGGACGCCTACACGTGGTGGGGGCCGATGACGCGGTGAGCAACGTGTTGTTCATACCGGGTGCAGATACAGTGGCGAATCCTGCAATCCCGCAGATTCGCGTGGGAATTGGGACTACAGCTCCGGCTTCCACTCTCCAGCTTGAAGGTTCCTTGGGGATGGCGGTTGCTGTTGTCGCGGGAAACGTGACGCTCAGTGAGGCTCATAACGTTATTTTGTGCAACAACGGCGGCGCGATGACGGTCAACCTGCCAGCTGCGGCCCAGTGCGCTGGGCGGACCTATTACATCAAGAAGGTGAGCAACAACGCGGCGACGGTGACGATCGATCCGAACGGGGCGGAGCCAATCGATGGGGACTTGACCTTGACCCTGTACGTTTGGAAGGATGCTGTGAGGATTGTTTCGGATGGGGGCTTCTGGCACATTATTTCAAATGAGCTGCAGCCGCACAAGGCAAAGATGAGACAGGATGTGGCGCAATCTATCCCCAACCAGGTATTCAGGAA
>JAHFFF010000033.1:0-9906 GCA_023248095.1 Candidatus Omnitrophota bacterium
CTTGTAAAGCTTCGTGATCGTCCCTTCTCTTAGTTCCCAACCGGATAACTTCCCCAGTTCTCCTTGAATTTGATTGTCTGTGAGTTGCAACTTAATGGCTCCTTGTGTTCGCTAGTAGCGAGGCATGCCGGGCTCGACCTTCTGAGCCCAGGCATCGATCCCGCCCTGCAGGGATTTGACCTTCCGGAAGCCTGCGGACCGAAGCATCTCCAGCGCCTTCATGCTTCGCATCCCGTGATGGCAGTGAAGGACCAGCTCATCGGCCGAGTCCAACTCCCCGATCCTCTGCATGAACTCACTCAAGGGGATGAGCTTGGCTCCTGAGATGTGGCAGATGTCGTACTCGTGCGGCTCACGGACATCAATGATCTTGACCGGTTTCTTCGACTCCAAGAGGGTCTTGAGCTCCTCCGCCGTGATTTCCTTGGAGGCAGCTGCCTCGCCACCGTTGGCGTGCTCCTGTCCCCGGCCCAGCCCGCAGAACTCCTCGTAATCGATGAGCTGAGTGATGGTCCGGTTCGGTCCGCACAGCGCGCAGCCGGGGTTCTTGTGCAGCTTCAGTTCCCGGAAGCGCATCTTAAGGGCGTTGAAGAGCAGCAGACGGCCGATGAGAGGTTCTCCGTTGCCGAGGATCAGCTTGATCGTCTCGGTGGCCTGGATGGTGCCAATGATCCCCGGCAGGATCCCCAGTACTCCACCCTCGGCGCACGAGGGGACTAGCCCCGGCGGCGGAGGCTCCGGATAAAGGCAGCGGTAACAGGGGCCTTTTGCTGCATAAAAGACGGAGGCCTGGCCTTCGAACCGGAAGATGGAGCCGTATACGTTGGGTTTACCCAACAAAACGCAGGCGTCGTTCACCAGGTAGCGGGTCGGGAAGTTATCGGTTCCATCCACCACGATGTCATAACCCTTCAGGATCTCCATCGCGTTGTCCGAAGTGAGCCGGGTCTCGTGCGTTTGAATGGTGATGAACGGGTTGATTGCCTGGAGGCGTGCCTTGGCGGCCTCCAACTTCGGTTTTCCGACGTCCTCCGTGGTGTAAAGGATTTGGCGCTGGAGGTTCGTGAAATCCACCACATCGAAGTCAACCAATCCGATCCGGCCCACACCGGCCGAGGCAAGGTACAGCCCCAGCGGCGAGCCCAACCCTCCCGTACCGATCAGCAGGACGGAGGCAGCCTTCAGCTTCTTCTGGCCCTGGATTCCCACCTCCGGCATGATCAGGTGGCGGCTGTACCGCTTGACCTCCTCATTCGAGAGGTCACCCCCCGCTCCACCAGCGATGGAGGGCACGATGGTGATGGCGTCTTTCTCTGCAACGCGTGTATTCAGCCCCTGCGCATGGCGGATGTCCTCGTCGTTGACGAAGACGTTCACAAAGGAACGCAGCAGTCCTTGCTCGGTGTAGAGATGTGCCTTGAGCTCCGAGTGCTGAGCGACCAGTTGATCCAACACTTCTTTGACGGTGGAGCCGGGCAGACGAATGGTTTCCTGCTGGCCGACAAAACGCTGCAGGGCGGTTGGGATGTAGACCGGGATGCCGCTATTGTTTCCAGAATTCTTCATCGAGATATCGGGAGCCTCCATCTGGAAAGATCATGACGATGACACCGGCTTCAATCTTTGAAGCCAACACTAAGCCAGCTGCCAAGGCGGCGCCGGAAGAGATTCCGGCCAGCAGCCCCTCCTCGGAAGCCAGCCGCTTGACCATGGCGTAGGCCTCTTCTGTTTTAACCTCCAGGTTCAGGTCGGGGAACCGCTCATCGTAGATGCCGGGTACGATGGAGGTGGTCATGTGTTTGAGGCCTTCCAGGCCATGCAACGGGGAATCCGGTTGGACTGCAGCGATTTGAACGGAGGGTTTCTGCTCCTTGAGGTACCGTCCAGTCCCCATCAGGGTGCCGCTGGTCCCCAGGCCGGCGATCAAGTGCGTGATTTCTCCCTGAGTTTGCTCCCAGATTTCCGGGCCGGTGGTCCGGTAGTGGGCCTGCCAGTTCGCCGGGTTGTTGTACTGATCGGCATAGTAATATCGATGGGGTTCCTTAGCGGCGAGGCGCCGAGCTTCCCGAATGGCGCCGTCGGAGCTTTCCAGCGGACTGGTTAGGACCAGTTCGGCCCCATAGGCCTTCAGGGTTTTAATCACCTCGGCGCTTGCGTTCGCTGGGATGCACAACTTCACTCGGTATCCCTTGGCCGCTCCGATCATGGCATAGGCCACGCCGGTGTTCCCCGAGCTGGCGTCCAGGAGGGTTCGATCCGGCCGGAGCATTCCGGCCCGCTCTGCAGCGGCAACGATCCCAGCGGCCGCTCGATCTTTGACGGAACCTCCCGGATTGAACCACTCCGCCTTGGCCAGCAAGGTTACGCTCGGGAATGGGCGACCGATCTTTTGCAGGCGGAGGAGGGGGGTGTTGCCGATCCGCTCCAGTAGGGTCTCTGCAAGCATCCGTTCATCCTTCGGCCTAAGCTCAGGCTGAACGGTGCGTCGAAGGACTCCTGCACCTTTCATCACCAGATTCCAAGCTCCGTCTTGATCTCTTCAGAGGCCATGGTGCGCGGATCCCACGGGGGGTTCCAGATCAGCTCGGTCTGCACCTCCTTGATCCAATGGATTTTCCCCAGCACAGATTGCATCTGTCCCTTGATGACGGGGCCGAGCGGGCAGCCGGGGCTGGTCAAGGAATAAGTCACCTTGACGCTTCCATCCTGTGTTTGGATCCCATAGATGAGCCCTAAGTCTACCACATTCAAGTTCAGCTCCGGATCGATCACCCCCTTGAGGGCCTCGCGAACCTGCTCCTCAGGGGTGGTCTCTGCCGGTCGAGCCGATTCCGAAGACCCAGCATTTCCTTTCTCTTCTCCCAGCAGATGGGCCAGATCGGGGCGGGGTCCTTCCTCTCCCTCCACATGGCTCGCCTCCTTTTCCCCCTTCCGATGGGCGGCCAGGCCCTCGAGGAAGGTGTTCCAGCTCAGGATGGCGCACTTGATCCGGACCGGATATTTCCTCACCCCCTCCAACGCCTGCAGATCTTCCATCTCCGGGGACTCCTCCAGCTTAGCCCCTTCCAACATGACCGCCTTAAAACGCCTGGCCATCTCTTCAGCCTGCTGCAGGGATTTCCCCTTGAGCGCTTCCGTCATCATGGAGGCGGAGGCCTGAGAGATCGAGCAGCCTTTGGGCTGCACTTGGATATCCCGGATGAGATTACCCTCCAGGGCCATCGTCAGCTCCAGTTCATCCCCGCAGAATGGGTTGGCACCGTGAGAGATGACGCTGGGCCGTTCTACGCGTCCCAGGTTTCTGGGGTTCTTGAAATGCTCCAGGATGATGTCCCGATACAGGTCATCGGTGAGCGACAACGGAAAACACCTCCTTGGCTTTTAAGATCGCAGCCGCCAGGGCATCGATCTCTTCTCGGGTATTATAAAGGTAAAAGCTCGCTCGGGCCGTCGCCACGACGCCCATCTTCCTCATGAGAGGCTTGCAGCAGTGATGGCCGGCTCGGATGGCGATCCCCTCCGCATCCAAGAGCTGGCCCAGGTCGTGAGGATGCAGGCCCTTGACCTCAAAGGAGACCAATCCGCCCCGGATGGAAGGATCGCTTGGGCCATGCACGCTCAGCCCCTCAATCTCCCGGAGGCGATCCAGCGCGTAGCCTCCCAGCTCCTGCTCATGGTGGTGAATCTCGGGCATCCCGATCTTTTCCAGGTAATCAATCGCTGCCCCGAAGGCAATGACGTCCGCGATGTTGGGTGTCCCGGCCTCGTACTTCCAGGGCAGGTCGTTCCAAGTGGAGTGGTCCAGCCAAACATCCCGGATCATGTCTCCGCCCCCCAGGAAGGGATCCATCTCTTCCAGCAAGGCCTCTTTGGCGTAAAGAACTCCTACGCCGGTAGGCCCCAGCATCTTGTGGGCGGAGAAGGCCAAGAAGTCGCAGTTGAGGTCCACCACATTGATCGGCAAGTGAGGAACCCCCTGCGCTCCGTCCACCAGGACCGGGATGCCGCGTGCGTGGGCGGCCTGGATCACGGCCCTCACCGGATTGATGGTCCCCAGCACGTTGGACATGAGGGTCAATGTAATCAGCTTCGTTTTCCCGCTGATCAGTTGAGGCAGTTCCTCCAGGGCCAGTTGTCCTTCGGCGTTTAGCCGGATGAAGCGCAGCTTCGCCCCCTTGGCCTGAGCCAGGAGCTGCCACGGGACGATGTTGGAGTGATGCTCCATCTCGGTGAGGATGATCTCATCTCCCGGTTGGACGTGCCGCAATCCCCAGGCGTGGCTCACCAGGTTGATCGACTCCGTCGTGTTACGGGTGAAGATCACGGTGGAGGGCCGAGGGGCAGCAATGAACCGGGCGACTTTCCCCCGGGCCCCTTCGTACAGGGCTGTCGCCTCCTCGCTGAGGGCATGTATTCCCCGGTGAATGTTGGCGTTGGTCTGCGTGTAATAGTCCACCAGCGCCTCCACCACGGCCTTCGGCTTCTGGGAAGTGGCCGCGCTATCCAGGTAGATCAGCGGTTTCCCATGAACCTGCCGTTGCAGGATCGGAAAATCCCGCCGTATCCTTCCGACGTCAATCATCCAGCACCCTTTACCTTATACCGCCTCAAACGGTGAACGAATGTCCGCATCCGCACGAGCCCTTGGCGTTCGGGTTCTGGATGGTAAATCCGGCTCCCGTCAGGCCATCGACCCAGTCCACCTGGCAGTTGTCGACCATTGGGAGGGACTTCGGGTCCACCACAATCTTCACCCCTTGGTCATCAAAGGTTAAGTCCCCTTCCACGGCGCCTGACTCGAAGTCCATGCTGTAGCTGTACCCCGAGCACCCGCCTCCGACCACCCTCAACCGCAAGGCGTAACCCGGCTTTCCCTCCTGCTGCTGCAGGGTTCGCACCTTCTCCGCTGCCTTCTCCGTCAATGTAATCATCCCAACTCCCTCCTTTTTTATATTTGAACGAAGATCTCGTTGCCGGTCACCTTCACCGGGTAGGTCTTCACCGGCACCACTGCAGGCAAGGTAACCGCCTGACCGGTCCTGACGCTGAATCGAGCCCCGTGCCGCGGGCACTCGATCAGATCATCAAACAGGGTTCCTTCACCCAAGGGCCCATTATCATGGGTGCAGAGATCCTGCACGGCGAAAAGCTCTCCCCCGATTCGGGACAGGGCCAGCCTCTGACCGTGAGCCTCCACCACCCGGACCTGTCCCTCCGAGACCTGGTCGCTCTGCGCCACCTTCACCCATTCAGCCATGGTGGATCAGCCGGTGGCGCACCTCTGCCGCCAGCTGCTCCCGAAGCGCCTCCATCGGAATCCGCTTGAAGACCTGATCAAAGAACCCCTCGACAATCAACTGCTCAGCCTCCAGATGCGGCAGGCCCCGGCTCATCAGATAAAAGAGCTGCTCCTCATCCACCGGGCCAACCGCCACCCCGTGCGTGCAGCGGACGTCATCCGCCTCGATCTCCAGCATCGGGATCGAATCGGCCTTGGCACCGTCACTCAACAGCACGGTGCGATTCGCCTGGTAGGCGTCCGATTTCTGGGCCTGTTTCGTAATCCGGATCAGCCCCGCGTAGATGGACTCCGCATCATCGGTCAATGCCCCCTTATAGAGGAGGTCGCTGAAGGTTCTCTGAGCCCGGTGGTCCTGCAACGTGCGAAAGTCGAAATGCTGGCGGCCTGATCCAAAGAGAATACCCAGCAGCTCCGAGCGTGCGCCGCTCCCCGACAGAACGGTTTCGATCTCGGCCTTGGTGAGGCGGCCGCCCAGGCCGATGGTGATGTTGAGGAGCTGAGCATCCTGCTCCAACAGGGCTCTCTGGATGAACAGCTCCGTAACCGAGGGGCCCCAGCGCTGCAGATGGACATATCGCAGGGTTGCCCCTTTCTTGAGAAAGATCTCTGCCATTTCATCGGACAGCACAGGGGTTGTCCCATCAGCGGCGGGGCGCCGTTCGTCGATGAGGGTCAACTCCGATCCTTGCCCGACAATCAGGAGAAGATGAGGGAATACCGCGCCATCCGATTGCACCATCTCCACCCAGGTTTTGATGGGCAGCTCGACCTTCACTCCATCCGGAATGTAGCAGAACAGTCCTTGCGTGGCGAGGGCCTGGTGCAGGGCCACAAACTTCGCCAGCCCCTCGGGCGTCCCGCTCTGAAAGAGGTACTCCTCGATCAACTCGGGGAATTGCTGAACTGCCGTCTCCAGGTCTGTCAGGATGACTCCGGAGGGAAGGTCCTGCGTCGGCAGATCCCAGCCTGCCTTCAGGCCCGAAGAGGTCGGTTCCCAATCTGCCGGGATCGATGGGATCAGCGACGGATCGGTGCGCCGCCACTCCTCATCGGTTTTGGTGGGCCAGGGCAGGGACTCGTAGCGCTCCCGCGCGTTTCGCCGGAGTTGCTTCAGATGATCGGGTAGGCTCATGGCTTGAACAGGTGCACGCATCTCTTGCTGATCGGCGGGCTCGGCCCCGAGCGGGTTAGCCGACCGATCCCTCCATCTCAAGCTGGATCAGGCGGTTCAGCTCCACCGCGTACTCCAGCGGCAATTCCTTTGCGAAGGCCTCGAAGAAGCCGTTGACGATCAGGGTGGTGGCCTCCTGCTCCTTTAACCCCCGGCTCATCAGATAGAACAGCTGTTCCTCGCCTATCTTGCTGACGGTCGCCTCGTGGCCGATCTGCACCTTCTTGGCATCGATCTCCATCGTGGGATAGGTATCCGACCGGGAGATGTCATCCATCAGCAATGCATCGCAGCGGACCGAGGACTTGACGTTTTCCGCCTGCGGATAAACCTTGACGAGGCCCCGGTAGCTGGTCCGCCCGCCGTCCTTAGAGATGGATTTCGAAAGGATGGTCGAGGTTGTTTCCGGAGCCGCATGCACCATCTTGGCTCCAGCGTCCTGGTGCTGGCCCTTGCCGGAGAAGGCCACGGAGACCACTTCTCCTCGCGCCTTGCGGCCCATCAGATAAACTCCAGGGTACTTCATCGTGAGCTTCGAACCGAGATTCCCGTCGAGCCACTCAACGGTTGCGTTCTCGTACGCGACGGCTCGCTTCGTCACCAGGTTGTAGACGTTCTTCGACCAGTTCTGGATCGTCGTGTACCGGATGTGGGAGTGGGGCAAGGCAATCAGCTCCACCACGGCCGAATGCAGCGAGTCCGACGCGTAGACGGGAGCCGAGCATCCTTCTATGTAATGGACTGAAGATCCTTCATCGGCGATGATGAGGGTCCGCTCAAACTGGCCCATGTTCTCGGAGTTAATCCGGAAGTAGGCCTGCAGCGGAATCGCCACCTTCACCCCCTTGGGTATGTAGACGAAACTGCCGCCCGACCAGGTTGCCGAGTTTAAAGCGGAGAATTTGTTGTCAGCGGCAGGGATCACCGTTCCGAAGTATTTCTTGACCAGCTCAGGATAACGCTTGAGTGCCTCGTCCATGCCAAAGAAGAGAACACCCTGATCTGCCAATTCCTTCCGGATAGAGTGATAAACAACCTCGCTTTCATACTGGGAACTGACTCCCGCTAGAAATCTGCGCTCCGCTTCAGGGATGCCGAGTTTCTCGAATGTATTCTTGATGTCTGCGGGGACATCTTCCCAGGTCTTGCTTTCCTTCTCCGTCGGTTTCAAGTAATAGTAAATGTTGTCGAATTGGATCTGGGACAGGATGGAAAGGTCGGCCCACCACGGCAGCGGTTTCTTCTCGAAATGTTCCAGCGCCCGGAGACGGAACTGCCGCATCCAGTCCGGTTCCGATTTCATCCACGAGATTTCCTCGACAACCTGCTTGGTAAGACCCCGCTTGGCCTTAAAAACGTATTTTTCCGGGTCATGAAAGCCGTACTGCTGCTCGTAGTTTTTCCCGATGTCGAGGTCTTGCTTATCGCTCATTGGGGCACCGTTTCTTTCTGTTCTGTTTTCGCAGTTTCGTAAGGCGCGTAACCTTTGGCCTCCAGCTCCAGGGCCAGCTCCTTGCCTCCGGAGCGGACGATCCGCCCATCGACCAGCACATGCACGACGTCCGGCTCGATGTAATTCAGAAGGCGCTGGTAATGGGTGATGAGCAGGATTCCCAAGCTTGGGCCGCGCAGCCGATTGATCCCCTCCGAGACCGTTCGCAGGGCGTCGATGTCCAGCCCGGAGTCGGTCTCATCCAGGATGGCCAGGAGCGGTTTGAGCATCGCCATCTGCAGGATTTCATGCCGCTTCTTCTCCCCGCCGGAGAATCCATCGTTGACGTATCGAGTGGCGAAGGATTCATCCACGCCCAAGGAGGCCATGGCCGCCTTGAGCTCTTTCCGAAATTCCTTGGGTTGAAACTTCTCTCCAAAGCGTGCCTTCATGGCCGTTCTAATGAAATTGGCTACGCTGACTCCCTGAATAGCGGTAGGGTACTGAAAGGCCAGAAAGATACCACCCCGGGCCCGGGCATCGGTTTTGAGGGCCGTCAGATCCTCTCCCTGAAAGAGGATTTTCCCTTGGGTGACCTGGTATTTTGGGTGTCCCATCAGGGTGTTGGAAAGGGTCGATTTGCCCGAGCCATTGGGGCCCATCAGGGCATGCACTTGTCCTTTCTCTACCGACAGAGAGATCCCCTTGAGGATCTCCTTTCCCTCCACCAGAACGTGCAAGCCTGTTATTTCCAGAAGTGGAGTTCCCATCCGTTCTTTTTTACCATCCTTTCCACTCGCCTCGAAACCTGACACTTTCGTCAACTCTCAACCGAAAAAAAAGAGCTTAATCCCTCAAACGGAAAAAGGGGTCGCTACCTTATGTTGTAGCGCCTGCTTGACCGTTGCCTCCGGACCGACAAGGTCCGACAGGAGCACCTTACCCATAAAGCTGTCGATGGCGTGGGTCAACGTGGCCCAGGCCGATCGGATGCAACATTCGTCAATGTGAATACAGCTGGTTCGATTCCCAGGATGCCGGTCGCAGATCTCCTCGGTGGTCGGCAAATTCCCCAGGGCCCGCACTACGTCCCGCAAGCTGATCGCATTCGGCTTCCGATTCAGGCGATATCCTCCATGGATTCCCCGTACCGAGTGGATGATGTCGGCCTTGGCCATGAGCCGCAGCAGCTTCTCCACATAGGCAGGGGATATCCCCTCCCGGATGGCAATCTCCTTGACCGACATGCCGGTTTCTTGATCGGCTTGGGCCAGCTGCAGCAAGCACCGCAGCCCGTACTCTTCCTGCGCTGTAATCTTCATCTCACTATTAAGATTACCTAAAAGATGACTCTTTTGTCAAGTATTACGTTCGGTAGAACAATTAGTTGTTTATGTATTAAAATAGCCCAGAAACTGAGTTAATATGATACACTTATTACGTGGAATTCGACTTCGATCCTGAAAAATCAGCGGCCAATCTAAAGAAACACGGTTTATCGCTTGATCAGGCGAGAGGGTTGTGGGGAGTTCCGGCCGTTGTGGTTAAGGCCAGGACGGTAGGCGAGGGAAGCCATAGAAAGGAGGAGGGGATTTACCATGAAGTCATCCAGAAGAAAAGCCATTCCAGCGGAGGAGTTTGATCGGGTTTTTGAGGGGGGCAAGGATCTGACCCAGCACCTGGATTTAGCCTCAGCAAAGGCCCGCCATCCGACCCAGCGGATCAATGTGGATGTTCCGAAGGATCTGCTTTCAAAAGTAGACCAAGAGGCCGCCCGCATTGGTGTGCCCCGGACTTCCCTGATTAAGATTTGGATTTCTGAAAAGCTGGATCGCTTGGGTACAGCAGCGTAGATCTGAGGATTACGCGAAGATGAGCAGCGCCTCGCCGAAATCTCCGGTCACCAGATCCCGAATGGAGATGACCGCTCCGGGTTCGAGGAGATTCTTTTTCTTCGGATTATTCCCTGCCAGGTAGCTGAGCAGACCGGCAGTGATGTAC
>JAHFFF010000033.1:10006-12966 GCA_023248095.1 Candidatus Omnitrophota bacterium
CGCCTCGCCGAAATCTCCGGTCACCAGATCCCGAATGGAGATGACCGCTCCGGGTTCGAGGAGATTCTTTTTCTTCGGATTATTCCCTGCCAGGTAGCTGAGCAGACCGGCAGTGATGTACTTGACCGTTTGGTCGTTCACCTGTAGAAGCACCTGCTTAGACGTTACACTCACGGTTCCATCTCCGATCACGATGGCATCTTCGGCTTCAGCTTCCGATACAAACCTCACCAGCCCTTCCTTCACTGCATTGCCCAGCTGGTCCTCAGCAGCAAGTTGCCGTGCCCACTCAGGGTTGCGGACGAAGATTTTCAAGGATTGCCGAGGAAGATCCGCGGGGATCCGGTTGACCTGCAGCAGTAGGGCTAAGCCTTCCCGGTAGCCGGCCCTCTTTGCCACATTTGAAAGCTCCTGGAAGTATTCCGTCGTGATATCCCCAGTCACTCCAGTCGTCCCCAGCGTCCGAATCGTTGCCTTGACATCCTCGTTCGCCCGGAATTGCTCGAGTTCCAACCGGGCCGCTTCCGGCGTTCCCTTCTCCTCCATCCCGGCGGTGAGGGCAGCATTTACTGAAGCTTCAAAATCTCTAAAAGGGAATGTAACCTTATGATCCACAGAGCGTGCCTGATCATAATCGCCATCTGCTGGTTCATGGGGAAACAGCGCTGTATTGAACGACACAACACTTTGTCCTTCATTCTGGTAGCGATAGATAAACGTTCCGCCCAATGGCTGACGCGTATCGGCTACATAGATTCCACCCATCACATCTGCCGTGCGGGCTATGGCCGACATCTCTGCCAGGTGACTCCTGAGCTTTTCCTTACCGGCTCCATCCAAATCTTGACGCCCATCAACTGCCTCGAACCAACGTTTCAAGCGACCGAGTTTTCCATCCAGAACATGGTTGATCTCATGAAGCAGCACTTCGGTGAAAAGCTCGACAACATCATCGGAATTTCGCCCGGCCCGAAAAGCTTGATCCGCCTGATTCATTAATGACGTCAGGATGGAAAATCTATCGCCGCCATCAATTCCGGCAGAACCCAAAGCATGAAGCCAGGGATAGCCGTCGTGGCGTATTTTGTTTTGCAGCTTTTCGACAGCTGTTTGGCCGTCAGGCTCATCCTGAACCAATTGCTTAAGATACTCTTTCATGGTTTCATCTTTATCTGCTCGGCTCGTTCCCAGGAGGCGCTCTCGAATAAAATCTCGGATGAATTCAGCTTGTTCATCTGATAACGACCTTCTTCCTTCTTTGGATGAGTCGAGGGAATGCTGTCGAGGGGACTTATCCAAGAGCTCAAAAGAAGGCTCCCTTTCCTCCTCCAGGCCGGCGGCGGTGCCGTATAATCGCTCCCGAGCCCCATCCCTTACCTCTGCTGATACCCTAGGGGTCCCCTCTAACAAACTCACCAGAATCGCCGCATGCCCCATCACGATCCGCCCAACTCCAGCTTCCAACCCCTTCATCAATCCCGACAACCGCTCAATGTCCCCCATCGTTACAGAGGCTGGCTGCTGATTGACGCGCACTGTCAATTCCCCAATCGCTTCCATCGCCTTCTTAGCCTGCCCCTCCTCCAACCCGGCGTTGAACTTGGTGAGGTCGATCGAAGAGAGGTCGATCGAACCTGGGTGGAAGCTGATCTCAGTCGGAATTACTAGATTAAAGGTACTTCCAGAATCAGCCAGGTTACTCAGAAAACGAGGCGCCAATTGCTTCAGTGCAACCCGGGCTTGTTGATCGGCCCTCGCTTGATCGGCAGGCAGCAACTTGTCCTCGTCGCGTTTGTTATGTTTAAAGAGGTTCTCCGTTTGATTATCCAAAGAATTGATCGCCTCATTCGCAGGGAGGGAGTTAAACTCGATCGACGCCGCAGCCACCTCACCGTACTGCAGCCCCTTGTACAGACTGCCAACGATGACGGTCGAAGCTTCCGGCTTACCCAGATAGAAGAGACCGTACGCATCTTCAACGCGTCCGGTACCAGTGTCGACAAGGTACAAGAGTACTTCGATACCACCCGGCAGGATGGCCTCGGCCCTACCCACCCTATTCTCACCGAGGCGAGCCTTCAAGTGAAGCTTCATCTCTGAATCAACCTTCAAACGCACCTGCTCTTCTCTTTGGCTCGGTGTGCGAGAGGGTCTAAGCTCCTCCTCGAGTTCGCGGACAACGCGTATCAGTTCCTTATTCATATCTTCTCGATTAGAAGAGGCTGGAGGCTCGTGAAAACGGCCGTTCTCGAGCAGATGTAAATTTCCCAACTCTGCCTCAAGAGGGATAGAGCCGACTCCCTTAGGATAATAACTCAATAGAGAATTGACGAACTGTTCCAGCGTGAGCCTCCGCCCGTATACGTCACCCGCACGATACATGTCCAAGGCTTGGCCGATGAAGACGTTGCGGAACGCCCGCTCCATCTTCTGCTTTTCTTTGTAGTAGGACCCAAGCCTTCTCTGAGTACTGCCCACAGGGGCGAACCGCCTTACCACATCTTGATAGGCGGACATCGCAGTCTTCAAGTCCTCGGCTTTGGAAGCGCCGACTCCTCGTACAATACTTGCTGCCAACCGAAGTCTCGTGCTGTCAAGAGTTGAATCATAATAGCGCCCGTCACTTTCCATCTCCTCTGCCGCACGATCCAAATAGTAGTCTTTCACCGTTGTTGGATTAAAATCTCCTGGATCAAAATCCGCAATCTTCCCCCTGTTCTCCTCCAGGCCGGCGGCAGTGGTGACAATGGCCTTCGGGCCGTAGCGGACGGTGACATTCTCTCCTGCCCCCATTCCGTGCAACCGCAGAAGTTCCGCCAGTTGCTCTGGGCCATTCACCGGTTTGTCAATTACAACACCCTTGGGATTATCGAATGCCAGAAAGGTGGAAACAAATCGGACTCCGTTCACCCGACTCAGGTCAAGGATGGTCCCGTTGGAAGTCTGCACACGCCAGTCCA
>JAHFFF010000186.1 GCA_023248095.1 Candidatus Omnitrophota bacterium
CTTGATACCGCTGGGGATTCTTCTCACGCAGTTCCGCCAAGCGCTTCTCCAGATGCTCCTGCCGTTGGGCCTTCAAGCGCTCGTACATCTCCGGCTTATTTTTCTTCAACCATTCCATGCGCTGCTGCCTGCGGTCCCGGATCTTGGCCATCACGCTTCGATAGGCCTGAGGGTCGTTTTGCCTCAGGTATTCCAGGCGTTCACGGAGTTTGGCTTTTCTTTCCTGCAGAACCTGCTGGAATTTTTTCGGATCCTTCTCCTTCAGTTCACGTAGGCGCTCGACCTTGCGAGCTGCGGGGCGGTGCCCCGGTTCCTCCGACTCTGCCCGAACCAGGCCGGGTAGGCCGACTAACCCTAGGATCACCATTGCACAAAGAACTTTTCGCATCGGATCTTCCCCCCTTTCTGCTCCATTAGACGCTGAGGGGCCCCGGATGGTTTACACGATTTTACGCGGGAGTTTAGGTGAGGGGGGCGCGGGGGGAGCGGCGGCGGTCGACGGAGGAGACGTAGCTCTGGATGAAGCGCCGGGTGGTCTCATCGATACGCGTGATGTCCAACCCCATGTGGCACTGGTTGCCCTTCGGCTTGGCATGGGTGATCCGGCCGGTGATCTGCACAGAGCCTTGAGCTAAGGAAGAGCCGACAACAGCGAGCGCTGACCGAGGGAACTCAAGATCAATCAAGGTGCCCACCGGCAGGAAGGTCTGGCTCAGCAATCCCACCCCGTGGGTGCTGATGTCCACGAGCTGAACCTCGATCGCCTCTTTTTCCAGGTGGATGGTTTCCTGCATGGAGGGGTTAACGCGAACCTTTACCTTAGCGGTGACCTCCAGGCGTTTCTCTTTCCGGGTTTCCCAGGCCATGCCCTTAGTATAATACAGAGGTAACCCTATGGCCGAGAAAACACTGGAAGCCTTACTTAAGGAAGACAGACACTTTCCGCCGCCGCAGGATTTTCGGGAACGCGCCGTCGTACGGGACCCGAAGGTTTACGAGCAGGCGGCACAAGACCGGCTGAAGTTCTGGGAGTCCTTTGCCCAGCAGCTCCACTGGTTTAAGAAGTGGGAACGGGTCCTGGAGTGGAACCCGCCTCTTGCCCAGTGGTTTGTGGGAGGCCGGACCAACCTAAGCTTCAACTGCCTCGACCGGCATTTGACCGGTTCCCGGAGGAACAAGACGGCGATCCTGTGGGAAGGGGAGCCGGGCGAAGAACGGACGCTCACCTACGCTCAGCTTCACCGAGAAGTCTGCCGGTTTGCCAACGGGCTGAAGGAGCTCGGGGTCTGCCGGGGGGACCGCGTGACCCTCTACATGCCGATGGTGCCGGAGCTGGCCATCGCGATGCTGGCCTGCGCGCGGATCGGCGCTCCGCACAGCGTGATCTTCGGCGGGTTCAGTGCCGAGGCGCTCCGGGACCGGATCAACGACTCGAAGTCGAAGGTGCTCGTCACCGCCGACGGCGGCTGGCGCCGAGGGGCGGTTGTCCCACTCAAGAGAAATGCCGATGAAGCATTGGAAGGGTCTCCCTCCATTGAGAAGGCGATTGTCTTCCAACGGATTGGGACGGATGCTTCCCCCATCATGAAACCAGGGCGGGATCTTTGGTGGCATGAGTTGGTGGCCCGTCAACCGGATTGGTGCGATCCGGAGCCGCTCGATTCCGAAGAGATGCTCTACTTGTTGTACACCAGTGGCACTACCGGAAAGCCCAAGGGGATTATTCACACCACCGGTGGCTACATGGTGGGTTGTTTCGCGACGACCCAGTGGGTCTTCGATTTGAAGGAGGAAGATCTTTTCTGGTGTACGGCGGACATCGGTTGGGTAACTGGGCACTCTTACGTCGTGTACGGCCCTTTGCTGAACGGCGCCACGACCCTCATGTACGAAGGGGCGCCGGATTTCCCGGCCAAGGATCGCTTCTGGACGATCGTGAAGAAATACGGCGTGAATGTTTTTTACACCGCCCCGACGGCGATCCGCGCCTTCATGAAGTGGGGCGAGGAATGGCCGAAGAAGCACAACCTTTCCAGCCTGCGCCTTCTCGGCTCCGTCGGAGAACCGATCAACCCGGAGGCCTGGATCTGGTACCGGCAGACCATCGGGGGAGGCCGGTGCCCGATCGTGGACACCTGGTGGCAGACCGAGACCGGCCACATCCTCATCTCTCCTCTTCCCGGGATCACCGACTTGAAACCCGGCTCCGCCACGCGGCCCTTTCCCGGCATTGAGGCGGATGTGGTGGACGACAAGGGGAACAGCGCTGATGCCGGCTACCTGGTGATTCGTTCCCCGTGGCCGGGCATGCTGCGCGGGATTTACGGCGACCCGGAGCGATACAAGACGCAGTACTGGGCGCGATTCCCAGGCGTTTATTTTACCGGGGATGGCTGCAAACGAGATGCCGACGGATATTTCTGGCTGCTCGGGCGGGTGGATGATGTTTTGAAGGTGAGCGGCCATCGCCTCTCGACGATGGAGATCGAGTCGGCGCTGGTGGACCACCAATCGGTGGCCGAGTCGGCGGTGATCGGGAAACCGCATGAGATCAAGGAGAACGCCATCGTCGCCTTCGTGACGCTCAAGGGGAATGTGAAGGCCACTCCCGAGCTGATGGATGAACTGAAGGCGCATGTGGTGAAGAAGATTGGCTCCATCGCCCGGCCGGATGAAATCCTCTTTACCGCGGAGCTCCCCAAAACCCGCTCCGGCAAGATCATGCGGCGCCTGCTGCGGGACATCGCCGAGGGAAAGGCGCTCGGGGATACCACTACTCTGGCCGATACCTCCGTCGTCCAGGCGTTAAAGGAGAAATATGAAGAAAGCGAATAATCTCGATCATCGTCCCGTCTGGATGGAGGGAGGCGACATCTTCCTAATCGATCAGCGATTGCTGCCGCACACGCGGTCCATCTTACGGGCATCCAACACCCCGGAGGTTGTGGCGGTGATCCGGGAGATGGCGGTGCGCGGGGCCGGTACCATCGGGGTGACGGCCGGCTTTGCCGTGGCCCAGGCCGCATTGCAGGCTGGCACCAACGGGTTTTGGGAGCAGGTGTCGCGAGCCGCGGAACAGGTGAACGCTGCCCGGCCCACGGCGAAGAACCTCTCGCACGCGGTGGCGCGGGTCTTTTCTTCCATGCGGGCGGAGGCTGACGTCGAGCAGGCCCGCCGCCGGGCCGTCACCGAAGCGCAGGCCTTCTACGACGAGAACGTACGGATGACCGAGGAGATCGGCCGCGCGGCGGT
>JAHFFF010000187.1 GCA_023248095.1 Candidatus Omnitrophota bacterium
CGGTCGTCGAGGTGCGGGCCTGGGGCGTGCCGACCACCAGTTTCCCGGAGTCCAGCTCCTGTTGGCGCGCGAGCGCCCACTGCCGTTCCGTTTCGGATGCCTGATGGCCGGCGTAGTGGTCCAGCACGCCCTGGATCTGGGTCCGCACGCGGGCGATGTCCTGGTCGGTCACCGGGCTGTATTCGGTGGTCTCAACCGTCTCATCTTGGACCCGGCGGACCGCTCTGGTCTTCTTCGTCGCGTAATAGACCGAGTCCGAGGTGTAGCTGCCCTGCCACTTGATCTCGCGCACCAGCAGACCCTGCTCGGTGCGCTGCGTGGTCCGGTACGACCGCAAGAGCTTCCGGCTGTCGTACTCCATGTCCACCGTGTCTTGGATGAACCGGTTGCCAAAGGTATCGGTCGTCCGCTCCCCGATCACCCGGCTGGCCAGGCCAGCTCGGAAGTAGATGGTCATCCCGTCCGGATATTTCACATAGCTGAACTCGCGGCCCGGGGGGGCCAGATTGGACGCCAACTCTTGAATAGTGCTGTGGGCCTGCATCGCGGCGGAGAAGACGGTCTGGGCGGTCTGGGCGCGGGTGGCTACCGTATCAAGTGTGCGGCGGGTGACATCAAATGTGGCATTAAAGGCGGCGGTCAGTCGATTCAGTTCGAGTTTCTGGCGGCGCTGGAGCTCTTCGACCTGCTGTTGCTGCCACTTCTTGAACGACTCATAGTTCGAGAAGTTGCTCCAGTTGGCGTAGTTCTGCTGGCCGGGAACAATCGGCGCGGCCAGGAGCGGCAGGTCGGTCTGGGTAAGGATGAAGGTGACGATGAGGGTGGCCGAGAGGACTCTCAGCCACGGCTTGCAGCGGCGAGACTGGAGGGGGACGATCACCCCCGCTTCGCCACTGGCCTCCGGAATGTCGTGATCCGGTCGCTCGCTCAATTTCCCCGCTCCTTTGTTGCCTGACCACCGAACCTGTCTATCGTCCCTTCGGTAGCCCGGCGATCTTCCACAAAGTGCAGGGGAAGCTAGAAGACCCGTGGCTTTGCGTCTCCCGCTCACGCGGGGTTTGCCTTTATCGGGGTGATTTTGTCAATAACATCTTTGTAAAGCTAAGGACTAAAGTGGGACAAAGAAAATCCCCAACAGACACCTTGTCTGAGGGCCCCTGCACCAAATGTCCCACGACTACAGTCCACCACGACACTATGAAATTTACCTGACCTATCCTCTTATGTCAAGGCGTAAAACTAAATTTTTTTCTGACGATTTTATTAACTCAATTATATAGTTAGTTATTATATATCTCTAGATGTTAACTAGCTGATGACTATCTACCCTCGTTCTATCCGATTCGACCGGTATTGTCTCCATCAATCTTGTAGGAGAAAGACAATGATACGGTTAGGGTTTGAGGAGATTTTATGGTGAGAGGGCTTTGGCTGGAACAAACCGTATCGATAACAGTATCATTCTCCTGAACGCTATCCCTAGATCTCTGAAACATGCTGTGATAGAAGGAATTACAACGAGTGTCAGAATCGTCGAAAATGTCAATCCACCAATAACAGTGATGGCCAATGGAGTCCACAAATTGGATTCCTCCGTTCGGCTCAGTGCCATCGGGAGCAGCCCAAGAATGGTGGTCAATGCCGTCATAAAGATAGGTCGAAGCCGGTCTGTGCCGGCCACGATGAGGGCCCGTTCCAGGCGAAGGCGGCTCAGCCGTTGGAGCCGGTTCACCTCATCAATCAGGATGATCGCGTTGTTGACCACGATCCCCCCTAACATAATCAACCCCATGAGAGCCCCGATGTTGACTGCCTGCCGGGCCACCACCAGCGCCGCCACCGCCCCGGCCGCCGCCAGCGGCACCGTGGTCAGGATGATCCAGGGTTGGCTGTACGACTCAAAGAGACTGGCCAGCACCAAGTAGATGAGGATGAGGGTGAGACCGAGCGCAAACGTCATCTCCTGTTGGTTACGAAGCATCCGCCAGTAGTTTTCTCCGAACCGCCAGTAGTAATCCTTCGGGAACGGGGTGTCCTTAATCACCTGGTACACTTTTTGGGCCGCAGTCCCGAACGGGTAACGGCCGCGGTTGGCGCTGATCTGGATCATCCGCTGCTTGTTCTTGCGCCAGATCTTGCTGGGGCCCAGCGCCGGGACGAGGGTGGCCACCTGCTCCAGCCGGACCGGCTGTTGATTGGCTAAGGTGAAGGTGAGCTTGCGCAGTTGATTCAGGGTGGCCCGGTCCGACTCCTGCAGACGGGTCACGACTTCGATCTCCTTGGCCTCGGTATGGTAGAGGGTTGCGCGCAGACCGCGCATCTGGGCATGCAGGGCGTTGGCGATGTCCTCCACCGTGAGACCGTACGCGGCGGCCTTCTGTTTGTCCACCTTGACCTGCCACTCCGGCCGGCCGCGCCGCCAGCGGATCTTGAGATCGGTCAACCCCGGCACCGCCTGCATCCGCTTGAGCAACTCCACGGCGAGTTGGTTGAGGATCTCGTAGTCGTGGCCGTAGATTTCCACGATAATCTCGTTGGTTTCCACCTCCTGCTGTTCCTCGAAGTAGATGAATGCCTCGCGGAACTGCCGCTCGACCTCCTCGACCTGGGGCCGGAGGACCTCGATGACTTCTTTCGTCGAGCGCCGCCGTTCAGCCAGCGGGACCAGTTTCACGTAGACCTTGGACGACCACGGCTCGATGCGGGATGAGACGTTCTTGACCTCCGGGATGGTCGTCAGCAGCTTCTCGATCTTGCCGACCGCCTGGTCGGAGACCGCCAGCTTCGCCCCGGTGGGCAGCTCGACGAAAACCGTGAAGTCCTCCTGCTCGGAGGAGCCGATGAACTCTTTCTCCAGCACGCGGTCGTAGGTCCACCACGCCCCGGCGGCGGAGACGACCAAGAACGCCAGGACCAGCCAGCGCGCCCGCAGCGACCACGCCAGGAGCCGGCGATACCGCGTGCGCAGTGCGAGCCCCCAGCCCGTTGCCCGTCGAGAGGCGGCCGGCGGCGCGGGCTCAGGGCCCCGGCCGGACGCGACGCTCAACGGCAGCCGCACAGCGAGCAGGGGGACGACCGTCAGGGCCACCAGGAGCGACGCCAAAAGGGAATAGGTGATGGTCAGCGCCAGCCCCTTGTACAAGATCTGGATCTCCTGGTTGACGAACACGATGGGGAGGAACACGCAAACATGGGTGATGGTCGCCGCGATGATCGCCAGGAGCATCTCTTGGGTGCCCTCGATGGC
>JAHFFF010000188.1 GCA_023248095.1 Candidatus Omnitrophota bacterium
TGCGCTTCGCCATCCGCGAAGGTGGGAAAACGGTTGGCGCAGGGGTGGTCACCGAGATCGTCGCTTGAGCCTTGCACACCTTTTGTCTTGTGAATTGAGTCCCTGCAGTGCGTGAGTTGATCACCCTAGCCTGCGAGAAGTGTCGGCGGCGGAATTATGCCACCAACAGGAATACGAAGGAAAATCCTGACCGGTTGGAGTTGAAGAAATACTGCAAGTTTTGTCGGGCCCACACGCTTCATCGCCAGACAAAGTAGGCCAGTAGCTCTAACTGGTAGAGCAACGGACTCCAAATCCGAGGGTTGGGGGTTCGAATCCCTCCTGGCCTGAATCTTCGGGGGATTCGAACATCAAGGGTTGTTTCTATTCCATTCTGTGATCGCAAAAGCGATAGCATTTTTCAAGGACGTACGGAGCGAGATGGCCCAGGTTTCCTGGCCCACTCTCGATCAATTATGGGATTCAACCAAGGTCGTTTTGATTACCATGGTTCTCTTGTCAGCAGTCATCGGGCTGTTCGATCTGATCTGTGCTCGGTTGATCAGTTGGATTATCCGCTGATGCCGAAACAGTGGTATGTCGTTCATACCCTGACTGGTCAGGAGGAGAAGGTCAGGACCTCCCTGCAACGGGTGATCGAATCGGGCACATGCGCAGAGGCCATTGCCCAGGTCCTGGTGCCGATGGAGAAGGTGTCGGAAGTCAAGGCCGGCAAGAAGAAGATCACGGAACGGCGCGTCTTCCCAGGCTATGTCCTCGTGCAGATGGATTTGAGCGACGACACTTGGTATCTGATCAAGTCGACCCCTGGGGTGGCCGGTTTCGTGGGGTCGGGCGCCCGGCCGGTCGCGCTGCGTGAGGAGGAGGTGTCCCAGATCCTCCAGGCGACGCAGGAAAAGATGGAGAAGCCGATCCCCAAGGTGATCTTTGACAAGGGAGAGGCGGTTCGCATCACGGAAGGCCCGTTCAACAACTTTAACGGCCTGGTCGAAGAGGTGCATCCGGATAAGGGGAAGTTGAAGGTGATGGTGACGATCTTTGGACGCTCCACCCCGGTGGAGTTGGAGTACTGGCAGGTGGAGAAGGTTTAGCCCATGGCGAAGAAGGTGAAGGCTCAAATCAAACTCTATTGCCCGGCGGGTGCCGCAACCCCGGCGCCCCCCATCGGCCCGGCGCTCGGTTCACACGGGCTGCCCATCGGGGAATTCGTCAAGCAGTTCAACGACAAGACGAAAGGGCAAGAGGGGCTCATCCTGCCGGTGGTGATCACCGCCTATGAGGATCGGACCTTCACCTTCATCATCAAGAGTCCCCCGGCCTCCGTTCTGTTGAAGCAGGCCTGCGGGCTGGCGAAGGCCTCCGGCACGCCGAACCGGGAGAAGGTCGGAAAGGTTACCAGATCTAAGGTTCGGGAGATTGCGCAGGCGAAGTTAAAGGACTTGAACACCCCTTCCTTAGATCAGGCGGCGAAGCTGGTGGAGGGAACGGCTCGCAGCATGGGGATCGAGGTGGTGGAAGGATGAGCAAGCGGATGGAAGCGGTCCATCAACTGGTGGAGCTTGGGAAGACCTACACCGTAGAAGAGGCCGTTGAGATCTTGAAAAAGGCGCCGGCGCCGAAGTTCGACGAGACGGTGGAGATCGCCATGTCCTTCGATATCGATCCCAAACAGAGTGATCAGGCGGTTCGCGGAACCGTGCTGCTGCCTCATGGAACCGGGAAGAGGATCAAGCTCCTGGTCTTTGCCAAGGGAGAGGCAGAGCGGCAGGCCAAGGAGGCGGGGGCCGATTTCGTCGGAGCGGAGGAGCTGTTGCCCAAGATCGAAGGGGGATGGACCGATTTCGATGCTGTTATCGCGACACCGGATCTGATGAGGGAGGTGGGCAAGTTGGGGCGCGTTCTGGGGCCCCGTGGACTCATGCCCAGCCCCAAGGCCGGCACCGTGACCATGGATGTGACCCGAGCGATTCGAGAGCTGAAGCAGGGAAAGGTGGAGTTCAAGATGGATAAGCAGGCGGACATCCATCTCGGTGTTGGCAAGCGCTCCTTTCCGGCGGAGTCGTTGGTGGCCAACATCCGAACCTTACTGGAAGCTGTTTGGAGGGCCAAGCCGGCGGCGGCCAAGGGCCGATACCTGAAGTCGGTCTGTGTCTCTACCAGCATGGGACCGGGGCTGCGTTTGAATCCAGCGGAAGGGAGAACGGAATAACCGCGATGAGCCAAGCCGTCGCATCACCCGCAGAAAAATCTCTTCGGCTGGGCCAGCAAGTCCGGCTCGGATGGGTGCGGGAACTCACGGGGGCCCTCTCGCAGGTGGAAAACGTGTTCATCGCGAGGATCGACCGGGTTCCGGCCCGAGATATCAACCAATTGCGGCGGGCGATGGGCGGATCCTTCTACGTGGTCAAGAACAGTCTTTGTCGGCTGGCGTTCCGTCAAAAGGGCTGGAACGATTTGGAGAAGCTGTTGCAGGGAACGTGTGGGATCGGCGCCATCCAAGGGGATGTGGCCGCCGCCTGTAAGTTGCTGGTTCAATTTTCCAAGGAGCATGAGGGATTTGTCCTGCAGGGCGGGGTTTTGACGGGACAAATGCTGGGGGTTCAGGATCTGCAGACCCTGGCCCGGTTACCGGCCCGCGAGGTGATTTTATCCCAGTTGGCTGGGATAGTGCAATCCCCCTTGCGCAGACTTGCCTTTGCGCTGCAGGGACCGATTCGATCTTTGGCGATGACCCTTTCTGCCATCGGGCAGAAGAAGGGGAAGGAAAAAGGAGAGGAAGGCAATGTCAAAAGTTAACGTGGATGATGTGTTGGAATCAATCGAAAGCTGGACGGTCCTCGATTTGAACAAGCTGGTCAAGGGGATCGAGGATAAGTTCGGCGTTTCCGCCGCTGCGATGGCCCCTGTGGCGGTTGCCGGCGGTGCAGGGGCTGCGGCGGGCGCTGCTGCTCCGGCGGCCGAGGAGAAGACGACCTTTGATGTCATCTTAGCGGAGGTTGGTGCAAACAAGATCCAGGTCATCAAGGAGCTGCGGGAGGTTACCACCCTGGGCCTGAAGGAGGCCAAGGATCTGGTGGATTCAGCCCCCAAGCCGGTCAAGGCGGGTGCTTCGAAGGAAGAGGCGCAGAACATCAAACAGAAGCTGGAGGCGGTGGGAGCCAAGGTTGAATTGAAGTGAAGACCAAACATTTCGGGCGGATTCCAGAGCATTTAGAGATTCCGGATCT
>JAHFFF010000189.1 GCA_023248095.1 Candidatus Omnitrophota bacterium
AAGACACGATGCAGAAGGAAAGCAAACCGGAATCCTCTCAAGGGATCTGCACGCTGCACAACTGCCCCAAGATGCATGACGGCAGGCCTTGTCCCATGTTGGTGGTTTCTGCGCCAGGAGAAAATGTGACCTGCCCGGTTTGTGGAACACACGTCGTCGGATCGGAATCACCCTCTAAGAAAATCCTTTACTGGACGGATCCGATGATGCCCGGTTACAAATCGGACAAGCCGGGTAAATCTCCCATGGGGATGGATCTGGTACCGGTCTATGAAGAGGGCGGAGCGGCAATTTCAGGTTCAGCGGCGATTTCTCCGGAAGGATATACGCCGGTCCTGATCACTCCCAAAAGACAGCAGCTCATCGGGGTCAAGACCGCGCTTGCGGAGAAACGGAAGATGATCCTGAAGATCCGCACGGTGGGCAGGATCGCCTACGATCCGGAGCTGTACCAGGCGGAGCAAGAATATCTTCTGGCGCTGCGTGCCGTGGGGAAGGCAGAACAGGAAGGCAACGCGGGGCTGCTCGAACAGACACGTCAGTTGGTAGAGGCGAGTCGTCTCCGGCTCAGGATCCTCGGCTTAAGCGATTCCTTCATTCAGGAGATAGCCGGATGGGAGGGGCCGGATAAGCGCCTACTTCTGGCGGACACAAAAGGAGGTGTCTGGCTTTACGCACCAATCTACGAGTTTGAACTGTCCCACGTTAAGCTTGGCCAGACGGTTCAGGTGGAAAGCCCCGCGCTCCCGGGCAAGGTTTTGGAAGGAAAGGTGCAATCGATCGATCCGGTCCTGGATCCCACCACCCGCACCGCCCGTGTCCGCGCGCTCCTGACCGATCCGGAGGGTGTGCTTCGGCCGGAGATGTTTGTGAATGCCTCCCTTCAGGTATCCCTGGGGGAGGTCCTGGCTGTTCCGGAGGAGGCGGTTTTTAACACGGGCACTCAGCAGATCCTCTTCATGGACCGCGGGCAGGGACTCTTCGAGCCTCGTGAGATCACGGCGGGAATCAAGGCCGATGGTTACATGGAGGTCAAGGAAGGAGTCACGGAAGGGGCCAGGGTGGTCACCAGCGGTAATTTCCTGATCGATTCCGAGAGCCGCCTCAAGGCGGCCCTCGGAGGAATGACCCATTCGGAAGGCTCAGGGCAGGGCGATGAGGGAGGCCATCCGCATGGCCAATGAGCCGACCGGAGATGGGGAGCAGCCGTCCCTCCGTCAAGGCGGTTTCGTCGAAAAGGTCATTGAATTCTCGGCTCACAACAAGTTTCTCGTTCTGATCTTCGTACTCGCCGCGATCCTGGCGGCGGTCTGGTCCATCCGCAACATTCCGCTGGACGCCATCCCGGACCTGTCCGACACCCAGGTGATCATCTATTCACGATGGGATCGCAGCCCCGATCTCATCGAGGATCAGGTCACCTACCCCATCGTCAGCGCGATGCTGGGGGCCCCGGGCGTCAAGGCGATCCGCGGTTTCTCCGACTTTGGCTTCTCCTACGTCTACGTCATCTTCAAGGATGGGACCGATCTGTACTGGGCCCGTTCCCGCACGCTGGAGTATCTGAGCAAAATCATCCCGCGCCTTCCCGAGGGAGTTCGGACCGAACTGGGGCCGGACGCCACCGGCGTAGGCTGGGTCTTTCAGTACGCCCTGGTGGATACCTCCGGGCAGCAGGATCTTCAGGAACTCCGATCCTTTCAGGATTGGTACCTGCGGTATCACCTGCAGTCCGTTCCGGGGGTGGCGGAGGTTGCTTCGCTGGGTGGTTTCGTCAAGCAGTACCAGATCACGATCGACCCAAACCGGCTGCTGGCTTACAACATCCCCCTAACCACGGTGGTGGAGGCCGTTCGCAAAGGCAATCAGGAGGTTGGTGGACGGCTGCTGGAGTTCTCCGGGGCGGAGTACATGGTGCGGGGAAGGGGATACGCGAAGTCCGTCGAGGATTTGGAGCAGATCGTGGTGGGGATGGATAAGGCCGGCACCCCGGTCCTCATCCGGCAGATCGCGACGGTCTCTCTGGGGCCGGAGATCCGGCGGGGGATTGCCGATCTGGATGGCCAAGGGGACGTGGTCACCGGGACGGTGATCATGCGCAGCGGCGAGAACGCACTGAACGTGATCGGCCGGGTGAAGGCCAAGCTTAAAGAGTTGGAGCCTTCTTTGCCGCCCGGCGTGAAGGTGAAAATCCTTTACGACCGTTCGGATTTGATCCTGCGCGCCATCGACACCCTCAAACATCAGCTTGTCGAGGAGATGATCATCGTCAGCGCCGTGATCCTCCTGTTCCTCTGGCATTTTCCATCGGCCATCATCCCCATCGTCACGATTCCTGTCGCCGTGCTGCTTTCGTTCATCCCGCTCTACGGGATGAATCTCACCTCCAACATCATGTCCCTCTCGGGGATCGCCATCTCGATCGGCGTCTTGGTGGACGGTGCGATCGTCGAGGTGGAGAACGCATATAAACGCCTGGAGCAGTGGGTCGAAGGAGGGCGAAAGGGAGATTATCATGCGATCCGCCTGAAGGCCCTCAAAGAGGTCGGCCCGGCGGTCTTCTTCTCTCTTTTGGTCGTAGCGGTCTCCTTCATGCCGATCTTCACCTTGGTCGATCAAGAAGGGCGCCTGTTCAGGCCGTTGGCTTGGGCGAAGAACCTGGCGATGGCGATTGCCGCAATCCTCGCCGTGACCCTGGATCCGGCGATGCGGATGCTGTTCACCCGGATGGAGCCGATCCGGCTCAAACTCCCGTTCATCCCGAGCAGGGTCGAGGGATGGGCCTCCCGCGCGGCGACGACGCTAGCCGTGGGTACCTATTACCCTGAGGAACGCCACCCCATCAGCAAGGTCCTGTTCCGCATTTACGAGCCGGCGTGTCGCTTCGTGCTTCGGCACCGCAAGGCAACCATCGGCGTGGCGTTGGGCCTGGTGTTGACCACGATTCCCATCTATCTGCAATTGGGTTCGGAGTTCATGCCGCCGCTGTGGGAAGGAACGCTGCTCTACATGCCCACTACCTTGCCGGGTATCTCCGTCACGGAGGCCCAGAGGCTTCTCCAAACGCAGGATCAGATCCTCCGGACTTTCCCGGAGGTGGAGCGAGTATTCGGCAAGGCAGGGCGAGTCGAGAGTTCGACGGATCCCGCCCCCTTCTCCATGATGGAGACCGTCGTGGCGCTCAAGCCTCAGCGGGAGTGGAGGAAGGGGATTTCCCAAGAGAAG
>JAHFFF010000034.1:0-6981 GCA_023248095.1 Candidatus Omnitrophota bacterium
GTCTACCGCGTCCGGGATACTCAGCTTCAATGGCTGCACGTGTTGATCCAGAATCTGATCGCCGGTCTTGACCGGTTCGAAATCCAACACGTGCCCAGGGAAAAGAACCGAGTTGCAGACCGCTTGGCCAATCGAGCTGTCTCGGAAGCATTGAGGAAGCGGAGGATGATATAATTAAGCAGGGGAGAAGGCCGGGTGGTCGCCTGCCAGCGGTGTGTGGTGGGAGGAAAGTCCGGACTCCACAGGGCAGCGGAGTGGGTAACACCCATCCCCCGTGAGGGGAGGATCAGAGCCACAGAGACGAGTAGCCTGCTGTGCAGGCGAGGTGAAACGCGGCAATCTCTCCGTGGAGCAAGACCAAATAGGCCCTGCTCGAGGCGCAGGCCTCGCTGAGCGGCCCGTTCGGATTGGCTAAAAGGCCAAAGGCAGGGTGGGTAGGTTGCATGAGCCTCGTTCGTAAGGACGGGCCTAGAGGAATGACCATCGTTCGCCGATGTTTTGGCGGATACAGAATCCGGCTTACAGGTCTTCTCTCCCCCTCGTTTTGCGAGAACGGAAAATTCACATGTGGGCACAGATCTGCTATAATGCGCTCCCATGAAGCGATTTTTAAGGTCGCATCCAATTCTTCTCGCGTTTCTTTTTTTTGCTTCCACCTGTGCTTCCAAGGCGATCGCGAGCGAATCGTTGGAATTATCACAAGAACGCCCTTTCTCCGCTCCGCTGCTGCTACGCAATGATTGCCCGCTCTATTTGTCTTTCTTCTCGACGGCGCTTCCGGATCGCCCCAGGACAACCCCCGCGCATCGATGGGCGTGGGAGCTTGGGTACTTATCCTCCAATTACATCATTGAACAACACAACGTCACAGAGTCCGACCGAATCGTCATGGATGAGGAAATTGAGCGATTCGAATTCAACCTTCGCTATGGCTTGCGCGATGATCTTGAAATTGCGGCAACGGTGCCTTACCTGGTCATGGGCGGCGGTTATATGGACGGCTTCATCCAATCATTCGAAGACACCTTCGGATTTGTCACCCCCGGTGCACGGGAAAGCCGCAAGTCGAACGATTTCCAGTACCTTTTTCGAGTCAACGGGGAGAATGTGATCAACAAATCAGATGAGTCGATCAGCGGTTTCGCCGACATTCCGATCCAGTTGAAATACCGGTTTCGCAATCAAGCGAATGGGTGGTTTCCTTACGCGGCGGTGCGCGGGATTCTGAAAATTCCATCTGCCTCCGATCCGCTGTTTGGCAACAAGCGATTCGACGGCGGTTTCGGACTCCTGGCCGAGCAGCCGATCGGTGGGCGAATACTGCTTCTCACAAATTTCGATGTGACCAGCACCCATCTGCCGTTGGCCCTGAAAACCCTCGATATCGATCCGATGATGGTCTCCGGCACCGTGGGGTTCGAGCACTTCCTCACGGATCGAGCCTCCTGGAGGGTCCAGATGACTGTGGCGACCAACGCCTACCCAAAATTTCATCCGGACATGACGGCGTTGAATAGTGTACCGATGGGGATCGGTGTCGGATGGGTGTATCGGTTTTCCAGACGGGCCACCGTCAAGTTGACGGCGGGTGAGAATGTTGACTCCTCCTGGCCCGACTTTGCCTGGAGCGCTTCGCTCCAGAGTGAGTTTTGAGAGCGATAGGGTTCATAACGGAGGAGCCTCCTTGCTAAAAAAAACGCGGTATTTGATCATTGGCATGCTGGCAATTTCGACGTCCGGTTGCGGGGCCTCTTTAACCTCCTACGTTAAGCCGGAGGCTCCCTGGGCTACGATCAAGCGAATTGCAGTGCTGCCGTTTAACCTGCCATCCGAGAATCCAGTGCAGAGGGAGTTGGCCTCTCATTTGTTCTCGCAGGAGTTGAGGTCCGCCACCGAGATCGAGATCGTGGAAGTTCCTCTGAGCAACCCTCTGGTCAGTGAGCAGCTGGATATTAAGAAGGTGGGCAGCCAGTTTCAGGTAGACGCTGTCCTTTCCGGGGCGGTGGACGAAACTCACGGCACGGTCATTCATATTCGCATCCAGGATGCTGCCACCGAAGAACTTCTCTGGTCCGGGACGTATGTGCTGGGAACCCGGGCCGAATTCTTCAGCGTGCGCACGCAGCAAGAACAGTTCCAGCGAGGTTTCAAACGGCTGGTTGAGCAGTTTTCAGCCGAGGCCTCTTAAAGGCCCTCACCGAGTTCCTCAGAAGCTGAAATTCCCTTCTGTATTCCCCAAGCGATAGAGTCCATTCGCATACTTTCTCGCAACATCTTGTGGCCTGAAAATTTTCTTCCTTTTTCCCCTTGACAACAATGCACACAATAGGTAGACTCTGGGACTGTGTGGAGCAAAGTGGAGGAAAGTAGAGAGCTTGGTTGTGGGTGCCGTCGGGTTTGCCTTTATCGGGGAGCCCCCTACGGGGGAGAGGCAAGGGAGCGCGGCGCGGGATAAATCCGCACGCCATTGGCGCATCCACAACCTTCTTAGGCGAGGGGCAGTCGATCGGAAACGAAAGACTGCCCCTCTGCATTTTGAGTGAGGGCGGATGTTTTACGGAGAGCACGAGCACACAATCGATCGAAAGGGCCGCTTGATCATCCCGTCCCGTTTTCGGGAGGTGATGAAGGACCATTACAACGAGCGATTCGTCATTACACGCGGCCTCGATCGTTGTCTGTTCCTTTTTCCGGAGGATGAATGGCGCACCCAAGAGAGCCGCTTCCGATCCCTTTCGATTACCAAGCAGGAGGCGCGCCGCTTCAACCGCTTTTATTTCTCCGGGGCCGTCGAATTAACGTGCGACCGTCAGGGACGCGTTCTGGTTCCGAGCTATCTGAAGGATTATGCGGGCATCAAACGGGATGTCGTCGTGGTGGGGGTTTCGAATCGGATTGAGATCTGGGACAAAGAGGAGTGGAGGAGATTCTATGAGCAGTTCAAAGAAAGCTATGAACAGATTGCAGAGAAACTACTCCCCGAATAATTCTCAAGACGGTTCTACTCAATGGCAGTATGCCTCGAGCCTGCGGGATCGGTTGCAGCGGATCTCCGTTTTCGGCGATACCGATCCGCATACTATGTTTCGGCTGGCTTCAGCGTCACGGACGTATCTGGACCTGATCCGGCGTTATTCGAACGACAGTATGCTTTGACCTTTGTTCATCGCCCGGTTCTCGTCGATGCTGTGCGGGAGGGGTTGGCGCTTCGACCGGGTCTGTGGGTTTTGGACGCAACGCTCGGCCTGGGTGGGCATGCAGAGGCAATCTTGGGGGCGATTGGTCCTTTTGGGCACCTCGTCGGATTGGATCGGGATCGAGAGGCCTTGGAGCTGGCCCGGGGAAGGTTGGAACGCTTCGGAGAACAAGGGATGCTTCTTCACGGAAATTTCGGGGAGCTGGCGCAACTTTTGGACAAGGCAGAGGTGGGGATGCTGGATGCCGTCCTATTTGACCTGGGGGTTTCTTCCATGCAGTTGGAGAAGGGCGAGCGGGGATTTAGCTTTGCGCGGGAAGGGCCTCTAGATATGCGGATGGATCAGGAGGAGTGGACAACTGCAGCTGACGTGGTGAACAAAACCCCTTTGCCGGCCTTGACGGAGCTCATTCGTTCTTTCGGGCAGGAGCGGTGGGCCGGCCGGATTGCCCGATCCATTGTGCGTGACCGGCTGTTTTCCTCGACGGCGCAGTTGGCCGAGACCATCCGGCGGGCTGTGCCGGGGAAGTTTCGTCATGGCCGGATCGACCCAGCGACGCGAACCTTTCAGGCGATTCGGATCGTGGTGAATCAGGAGTTGGATTTGTTGCCTGCGGGGCTTCATCAGGCGATAGACCGGTTAAGACCTGGTGGCAGAATCGCCGTGCTGGCGTATCACTCCTTAGAGGATCGAAGCGTGAAGGAATGGTTTCGAGAAGGGGCTCGAGCGGGGAGGTTGCAGGTGATCACCCGCAAGCCCATTCGGCCCTCGGAGGAAGAGGTGGCGGCGAACCCGAGGTCCCGCTCTGCCTGTTTGAGGGTAGCGGAGCGCTTATGAGAAGATTCTTCTTCGGGTTGATCTTGAGCACCTGTTTGGCGTTGGGCTATGTTCAGCAGAGGGTTTGGTTAATCACCTTGGGTTATCGGGTGGAGAGACTTGCCGCCCAAAGGGATGACCTCCTTGACCAGCATCGGGTGCTCCACTACAATGTGTTAGCGCTGCAATCGCCGGTCATTCTCGACGAGAGGCTAGCGCAACGGGATGTACAACTGACTCCGCCGAAGGCCATCGAAGTCCTACCACATCGGTTGGAAGTGAACCCTCCTGTACCCGCTTGGAGCGGTGTAACCCAACCGGAATCTTCCTGGTGGCAGCAGGCGTGGAAGCAGGGAAGCCGATGGCTGGAAAACGGTCGGCAGGCAGTCGCCGAGCCCACTCGGGAGGAACCCAGGTAGCTCTCGGCGGGTCAGTCAACGCGGGTCTCATCAACAGACAGACTTAGTTCGTAGGTTCGACCAAGGGTGTTGACGGCAGCGCAGAAAACCCGCGTAGCGCTGGCGATCATGGGATTCCTCATGATCGCGGCAGCCTTGTGGGCACGCCTCCTGTGGCTCCAAGTCATCCAGCCGGATCACTGGGTCTCCATCGCCCGCCGCCAGCATGTGCAGGTCCTCGAGTTGCCGGCGGTTCGGGGATCCATCCTGGACCGCAACCTACGGCCCCTTGCGGTCTCCCTGCGTTTGACGTCGGTCTTCGCAGATCCGCGCCACATCAAGAATCCCGTTCTTACGGCCCATCAGCTTGCCCCCCTCCTGGGGCGGCCTGAGTCCCACTTAAAGCTGCAGCTTTCCCGAAAAGAACGGGGTTTTGTCTGGTTGGCGCGTCGGATCCCCAACCAGGCGGCGTCCCGGGTTCGGGCGATGGATCTACCCGGTGTGCACCTGGTCATGGAATCTCAGCGGTTCTATCCCCATGGATATCTGGCCAGTCATGTCCTTGGATTTTCCGGACTGGACATGCAAGGACTGGAAGGGTTGGAGATGGTCTATGATCGGGTGCTCAAGGGGGAGCCGGGGTGGAGATGGCTTGCCCGGGATGCTCGCCGGCGCGGCGTCGGGGCTTGGGACGCGGGAACGGTTGCGCCGCGCGATGGGCTGGAATTGGTCCTCACCCTCGACACCACGATTCAGTACATTGCCGAGAAGGCCTTGGATCAGGCCTATCGTCAGTCCCATGCCAAGGCTGCTTCCATTGTGGTGGCTGATCCGAGGACCGGAGAAATCCTTGCGCTGGCCAATCGTCCTTCCTTCGATCCGAATCAGTTTTCCCAAGCGGATCCTCAAGATCGCCGTGACCGGGCGGTGACCGATACCTTCGAGCCCGGTTCAGTTTTTAAGATTGTCACGGCTGCTGTGGCGCTCGGCACACGGGCTGTCCGGCCGGAGGACACCTTCTTTTGTGAGAACGGGAGCTATCAAGTCGCTGGACGCGTGCTGCATGACCATCAGCCGCATGGGACCCTGACGTTTCGACAGGTGATCACCCAGTCCAGCAACATCGGAGTGGCGAAGGTGGCCGCTCGTCTAGGCCCCGAGCCATTGTACCGAGGGATCCGTGCGTTCGGGTTCGGTGATCCGACAGGTGTGGAGTTGCCAGGTGAAGCGGCGGTCACGGTCAAGCCTCCCAGCCAGTGGTCCCGACCTTCCATGACCACCATTCCGATGGGGCATGAGGTCGCTGTCAATGCGCTTCAGCTGACGCAGTTGATTTCGACGGTGGCCAACGGCGGGATGCTGGTCAGGCCCTGGATCGTCAGGGAGATCCGGGATCCCTCTTCCGGTGCCGTGGTGAAGTCCTTTGGCCCGAAGGTGGTGCGGCGGGTGGTAACGCCCGAGGTGGACCGGCAGCTTCAGGATTTCTTGACCGGTGTGGTTCAGGAAGGTACCGGCAAGCTGGCGCAGGTGGAGGGTTTTCAGGCGGCTGGGAAAACCGGTACGGCGCAAAAATTGGAACCCAACGGTCAGTATTCCCATACCCGGTTCGTCGCTTCCTTTATCGGTTTCATCCCCGTGGAACAGGCACACCTGAGCATCGTCGTGGTGGTGGATGAGCCGAGGTTCCCTTACTATGGAGGTGTGGTGTCAGCCCCTGTCTTCAAGAGGGTTGCAACCGAGACCCTTGCTTATTTGGGTTACAACCATGGGGACTAAGCGCTGGCGGCTTGCGGAGTTGTTGGAGGCGGCCAGCGTCCGCGTGAATGGCCGCATTCCCGAGGTGACCGTTTCTCAGGTGACCGACGATTCCCGCACGGTTGAGGAGGGAGCAATCTTTGTCGCCGTCCGGGGGATGGGAGCCGATGGCCACCGCTTTATGCCGCAGGCGATCCAGCGCGGGGCGAAGGTGGTGCTGATGGAAGAGGATCTGCCGGTTCCCGACTCGGTCGTTAAACTCCGCGTGGCCTCCACCCGCTCGATCCTGGGACCGCTGGCGCATGCGTTTCATGGCGTCAGCTCCCATCGGATAAAGATCACGGGGGTCACCGGTACCAAGGGAAAGACGACGGTGACATGGCTCATCCATCATCTCTTGGAGAGCGCCGCTGTTTCCTGCGGGCTGATTGGAACCGTCTGCTATCGCCTTGGTCGGGAAGAGCGTCCTTCCGATAACACGACCCCGGGGGCTGTGCAGCTGCAGGTCTTTCTGGAGCAGATGGAGGCTCGAGGTCTTCAGGCATGTGCCATGGAGGTTTCGTCGCATGCCCTGGACCAGAATCGGACCGATGGGATCCGATGGGCCTGTGGGGTCTTCACCAACTTTGCTCCCGAGCACCTGGACTATCATCAGACGCTGGAACGCTATCTGGAGGCGAAGCTTCGCCTTTTCCAATCCCTTCCGAACGAGGCGACGGCGGTGATCAACCGGGATGATCCGGCCTGGGAGCGGGTGCAGCAGGCGACATCCGCCCGCGTGCTGACGTACGGTTTGCGGGAGGGGGCCAATCTGA
>JAHFFF010000034.1:6991-12632 GCA_023248095.1 Candidatus Omnitrophota bacterium
ATCGAGTGTGTGTTGACCACCCCGCAAGGGGTCATTCAGGTGAAGACCCGTCTGATCGGCCTGCACAACCTGGAGAATCTTCTCGCGGCGCCCGGGGCGGTGATCGCCTTGGGCGTTCCCGTGAAGCAAGTCTTGGATGCGATTCCGGCATTTGCCGGAGTTCCGGGCCGTTTGCAGAGGATCGATTGCGGGCAATCGTTTCCAGTGTTCGTCGATTATGCCCATACCGACGGGGCACTGGGGCGGGTCTTGGAGCAGCTTCGGAGCCTGACACCCCGACGGATCTGCACGGTTTTCGGGTGCGGCGGGGATCGTGACCAGAGTAAGAGGTCTCGGATGGGCCGCGTGGCCGCGGAGTTGTCCGACCGGGTGATCATCACCTCCGATAATCCCCGCTCCGAGAATCCAGCGAAGATTGCGCGGCAGATCCTTGAGGGGACGCAGGGGGTTTCCGCCCCTTGCCAGGTCATCCTGGATCGGCGTGAGGCCATTCAGGCAGCGCTGGAATCGGCCGACGAAGATTGGCTGGTTCTCATCGCAGGCAAGGGCCACGAGGGTATCCAGATCTTTGCTGACCGGACCGTTCCGTTTGATGACCGGGCGATTGTGCGAGAACTGTTGGAGAGAAATCGAATTGTCCCAGACTGCACAGTTTAGTTCTGAGGAGATCGTTCAGGCTGCCGGCGCAGCTTGGGTCTGCGGTGATCGAGGAGGGGCTCCCTCTTTTGGCGTTTCCATCGATTCCCGGGGGATCCGCAGAGGAGAGTTGTTTGTGGCGATCCGGGGCAAGCGTTTTGACGGACACGACTTTGTCGGCGAGGCCTTTTCCCGTGGTGCCTCTGCGGCGCTGGTGGAACAACGGTCTTTGAAGGTTGATGCCGGGTGCCGGGTTTTAAAGGTTGCCGATACGCTGGTTGCGCTCGGACAGCTGGCCCGTTTTCACCGGGAGCGGTTCCGGCTAGACCTGGTCGCGGTGACCGGTTCCTCCGGTAAGAGCACCACGAAGACCATGCTGGCCCATATGCTTTCACGCAGCCGGGAGGTGCTGGCGACGCCGGGGACTCAGAACAATCGGATCGGCGTTCCCCTAGCGCTGTTCCGCCTGCACGAGGGCCACCAGGCAGCGGTGCTGGAGCTGGGGACCAACCAGTGGGGCGAGATTAGGACCCTTACGCAGATCAGTCGGCCGACGATGGGCGTGGTCACCAACATCGGACCGGCTCATCTGGAGACCTTCGGCGATTTGCGAGGAGTCCTGCGGGCCAAGGGGGAACTGTGGGAGGCGATGGAACCCGATGCGGCCCTGGTGTTGAACGCGGACGATCCGCTGCTCTGGGAGGCGGGACGGAGGCTGAGTCGTCGTGTGGTTTGGTTCGGGTGCAATCCAAGGTCGGATTTTCGAGCCACTCAAATCCGGATGGAACCGTCAGGTTCCACATCCCGACTCAACGGACGCTGGGAATTGAAACTTTCCTTGCCGGGCCAACACAATCTGATGAACGCCCTGGCGGCATTGGCCTGTGCGCAGCTCTTGGGAGAGGATCTTCCGGCTGCCGCAGAGCGGCTCTCCACCTGTCCAGCCCTGCCTGGACGCTTGAACTTCGTGGAGAGAGAGGGGTTGCTGGTGATCGACGATACCTACAATGCCAACCCGGCCTCTCTGCAGGCGGCGCTGAAGGTTCTTGAAGGACTCCGGCGCCCGGGCCGCAGGGTCGTGGCCTTGGGCGACATGCTGGAATTGGGGGAGCAGGCGGAGGTGCTGCATGCCCAGGGGGGAAGGTGGGTCGCGGAGGCGAGGGCAGATGTTCTGGTGACGGTTGGCCGATGGGCCCGATGGGTGTTGGCTGCAGCCTGCGAGGCCGGTTTGAGTTCGGAAGCCGGCCACACGTTTGGAACTCCGGAGGAAGCAGGGGAGTTCCTTTCTGGGATCTTGAGGCCGGGTGACACGCTGTTGTTGAAAGGATCTCGCGGGATGCAAATGGAACGGGTGCTGGCATCTTTTACTACCTCCTCTACCCACTGAGGGAATATTGGTCCGGCTTCAACGTCTTCCGCTACATCACCTTTCGGGCGGTGATGGCCAGCGTGACCGCTTTTGCGCTGACGCTGGTGGTGGCCCCAGCGGTCATCGGCTGGCTGAAGAGGATGAAGGTCGGGCAGAGGGTGCGGCAGAAGGAAGAGGTGGGCGGTCTGTACGATCTGCATCGCCACAAGGAAGGGACGCCGACGATGGGTGGATTGCTCATCCTGGCGGCATGGTTTGGTTCCGTTTTTCTATGGGCGGATCTGTTCAACAGGATGGTGATCCTGGCGGTTGGGGTCACGGCCTCGCTCGGCCTGATTGGTTGTCTCGACGATTGGGCGAAGCTTCGCCAAAAGGGAGCCCGAGGCTTGTCTCGCGGGAGGCGGTTATTCTGGCAGAGCCTGATTGCGCTGGTGTTGGGGGTACTCCTGCTCATGGATCCCAACTACTCGACGGTGCTGGAGTTCCCGTTCTTCAAACAGCCGGTGGTTGACATGGGGCTGTGGCTGATCCCTTTCGTCATGCTGGTACTGGTGGGGACCTCCAATGCCGTCAACTTGGCCGACGGCCTGGATGGCTTGGCCATCGGATGCTCCGCCATGATCGCCCTCTGCCTGACGCTCATCGCCTATGTGACCGGGCATCGGATCTTTGCCGATTATCTGTTGATCTCCTACATCCCTCAGGCGGGGGAATTGACCGTCTTTTGCGCGGCGCTGGTGGGTGCCAGCATGGGGTTCCTCTGGTACAACTGCCAGCCGGCCTCCGTCTTTATGGGAGACACCGGCTCTTTGGCACTGGGAGCGGCGATCGGGGTGGTGGCGGTTCTCATCAAGAAGGAGATGCTCCTCATCCTCTTGGGAGGGATCTTCGTCGTGGAGGCGCTTTCCGTAATTTTGCAGGTCGGTTCCTTCAAGCTGACGGGACGGCGGATCTTCCGGATGGCTCCGCTGCATCATCATTTTCAGCTTGAGGGGTGGGCCGAATCGAAGGTGACCGTTCGGTTTTGGATCATTGGCGCTATTCTGGTTCTCTTGACCTTGGGCACACTGAAATTAAGATGAGCGCGAGATGTGAGCGCCCCGTTGCGCCCATTCTGGTTCGGCGGCCCGGTCCCGGGACACCGGTGACGGTGCTGGGATTGGCACGCAGCGGGGCGGCGGCGGCGCGGTATCTTCTGCAGCTTGGATGCGCAGTCCGCGTAACGGAACGGACCCGGTCCGCTGCGATTGAGAAGGCTGCACAGGAGCTGGAGGCCGCCGGCGCTTTGGTTGAGGTCGGAGGCCACAGCCCGGAATTCGTCGAGGGATCGCAGTTGATGGTCTTGAGCCCCGGGGCGCCGATGTCGGCTCCTCCGGTTTTATGGGCACGCAGACACGGGATACCGATCGTCGGCGAGTTGGAGTTGGGAAGCTGGTACTGCACCGGCCGGCTGGTTGCCGTCACCGGAAGCAACGGCAAGTCCACTGTTGTTTCCATGCTCGGCCGGATCCTACAGGCGGCGGGGCAGGAGGTGATCGTTTGCGGCAACATCGGAACGCCGCTGTGCTCCGTCCTGGATCGGATTAGCCCAAGCACCATCGTGGCTCTCGAGGTCAGCTCCTTTCAATTGGAACCGAGCCTCTCCTTTCATACGGAGATCGCCTGCGTGTTGAACGTGACCGACAACCATTTGGATCGTCACGGTTCTTTCGCGAGGTATTGCGCGGCAAAGGCAAGGTTGTTTGCCTATCAGGGACCGCAAAGCTGGGCTGTGCTGAATGCCGATGATCCGGGATCGCTCGGGTTGAGTGGGAAGGTTCTCGGGCAGTCGGCCTTCTTCAGCCGTCGCCGCAAGGTCCGTGGCGCCTTTGTCCGGGACGGCGTGCTCACTCTGAATCTTCCCCCCTTCTCCGGTCCGATCTGCGAGATCGATTCCCTTCCGCGGCGAGGGGTGCATCATGAGGAGAATGCGCTGGCAGCCGCCTGCATCGCGGGCCTGTTGGGTGTGGCCCCGCAGGGAAGTGGTGAAAGCATCAGCTCCTTTGAAGGCTTGCCTCATCGCCAGCAGTGGGTGGCTCAACTGCGCGGCGTCACCTTCATCAACGACTCAAAATCTACGACGGTGGCATCCGGGATCCGGGCGATCCAGGCGGCACCCGGGCCGGTGGTTCTCATTGCGGGTGGCAGGGATAAGGGTGGAGATTTCCGTCAGCTTCGGCCGTTGGCCAAAAAACTCAGGGCGGCGGTCCTCATCGGAGAGGATGGCCCGAAGATTGCCGGCTGCCTGAAGGGGAGCGTCCCGGTCCGACGGGCAGGGGATTTGGAGGAAGCGGTGGAGACGGCTTTCAGGATGGCGCAGACCGGAGAATGCGTGCTCCTTTCTCCCATGTGCACCAGTTTCGATATGTTCCGCGACTTTGAGCATCGGGGCGAGCGGTTTGTGGAGGTGGTCAGGACGATGGTAGCATAGAGATGCGATCGGCGCGGCGCGGCCTGCTCGTCATGACGGCGATCCTGGTTGCATTTGGAGTGGTGATGATTTATTCGAGCAGCGCCATCTACGCCCAGGAGGTGTACAACGACGCCGGCTATTTCTTGAAGCGCCATCTCATCTACCTGGCGATCGGGCTTGTCGGTTTCTTCGCCGTATTGAGTCTCAAGCCCGGCGTGATCCGCCGGTTGTCCAAGCCCCTCATGGGATTAGTGCTGGTGCTCCTGTTCGCGGTTCTCATTCCCGGCGTCGGCCATAAGGTCTCGGGCGCCCGGCGCTGGTTCAAATTCGCCGGTTTCAGCCTCCAACCCTCTGAGATTGCCCAATTGGCAGTGATCCTTTACTTCGGAGATATCCTCACCCGAAAACGCAGTCTCCTGCGGGATTTTTTTCAAGGGGTTCTGCCGGCCTTGGTGGTGCTGGGGCTGACCGTGCTCCTCATGTTGGGGGAGCCCGACCTGGGGACCTCGGTGGCCACGGCGGTGGTGGCCATTCTGCTCTTGTTCATTGCGGAGGTTCGCGGAAAGTTCCTACTGCCCCTCTTCTTCACGGCCGTTCCTGCCGTGGCGGGGCTTATCGCCATGAAGCCTTATCGCATGCGCCGGATTCTCGCCTATCTGAATCCTTGGGCTGACCCGGAGGGATCGGGCTTTCAATTGATCCAGTCCTTGGTGGCCTTGGGTTCCGGCGGCCTTTTCGGAGTGGGGTTGGGAGAATCGCGCCAGAAACTTTTCTATCTGCCGGCGGCCCATACCGATTTCATCTTCTCGGTGATCGGCGAGGAGCTAGGTTTCGTGGGGGCGACCGCTGTCCTGATCCTGTTGGGATTGCTCTTCTGGTACGGGATACGGCTGGCCCTGACTGCACCCGATGGCTTCGGCCTGTTGGTGGGACTGGGGATTGTGTTGCTGCTGGCGCTGGAGACCTTGGTGCATGTGGGTGTGGCCACCGGAGCGATTCCCACCAAGGGTTTGCCGCTGCCCTTTATCAGTTACGGGGGGAGTTCCTTGATTGCAAATATGGTTAGCATTGCGGTCTTACTGAATGTTGCGCGCCCGACAGAAAACGTTGCATAATGAGGCTGTGCTCAAGGTGCTTCTGGTCTCGGGCGGGAGCGGCGGGCACTTGATTCCCGCCATGACCCT
>JAHFFF010000035.1:0-9432 GCA_023248095.1 Candidatus Omnitrophota bacterium
CCCTTCCCCTGCGCTTCGGCGACGATGACGGAACCCTCTGGTTCTCCGGCAGCAGCCAGGCGATGCGCGATATCCATCGTGGAATCGGTCGTGTCGTAGGCATGAATCCGCTTGCCGATCCGCCGCGTTGCAAGATTCCACGACAGCTCCTGCGCCGTCAACCGGTCCGGGATGCCGACAAGCTGATACCCGCTGTGCGGCTGGGCGAGGATCTTGTAGCCCTCGGCCCGCAGCTTCTCGATCTCCTTCCAGACCGCCGTGCGGGATACACCAACCAGCCGGCTCAGCTCCTCCCCGGAGACAAATATGCCTTCCCGATTTTTCAATGCACCCAGAATTTCCTCCAGAGAACTCACCTGATAGCCCTCAACAAGCGTAGCAAATACCGCAGACCCACAAAGATCGGCCCGAGTAATGTAAAACATACAATGCGGCCATCCTCAAAAAGGAGAACCGGAATGAACATCACCCAAAAGGCGATCCCAGAGTGATGTTGCCGAAGGTAATTTAAACTGGCATGAAGACCCTCTCCCCAAAATGCTGGCAGAGTTGCAACAAAAAAATAGCCGGCCATCAACAGGCCCAAAATGGCTAGGATCACCATCGACCATCGCACAAGCGAACACCCGTTTACTTTCTCTATTCCAAAGAGAATCAAGAATCCGAGTGAGATCACTGCCAAGAGCGGAACTGTACCCATCAAGAAAAACAAAAACCCCCAGAAAATTCCTGTGCTATTCCGAACTAAAGAACCGTCTGCCAAACCCGCAACAACAACCCAAAGGTACGTTACAGACCAAGGAACCACAGAGACAGCAGGAACGACAACACCAAACAATAATTCCAGCCACCATCTTCCTGTCATCCGCTGCAGTTTCATGCTCGGCGCCTCCAGCGCTTGGCCCCGCGGCGGCGGGCGGGAGCTGGCTCGGCGGTTGCAAGAGCCGAAACTCCTTTTTTGCGCAGGTCGGCGATCTGGTCCCGCAGGACCGCGGCACGCTCGAAGTGGAGGTTGCGGGCCGCCAGCTCCATCTCCTCCTCCAGCTCCGCGATCACCTGTTCGATGTCGAACTGCTCCGCGTCGAATCCGGCCGCTTCCCGGACCGTTTCTTCCGCCTCTTCCTTTGCCACCCCCTCGATTCCCTCCCGGATTGCCTTTTCCACCGAGCGGGGGGTGATCTTGTTCTTCTGGTTGTATTCCAATTGGATCTTGCGCCGGCGCTCCATCTCCTCCATCGCCTGCCGCATGGAGTCGGTGATCTGGTCGGCGTACATGATTACCTTGCCATTCAGATGCCGTGCCGCGCGGCCCGACACCTGGATGAGGGTCGTGGCCGAACGGAGGAATCCTTCCTTATCGGCATCCAGCACGCAGACGAGCGAGACCTCAGGCAGGTCCAGCCCTTCGCGCAGGAGGTTGATCCCCACCACGCAGTCGAAATTGCCGAGCCGGAGGTTGCGCAGAACCTCCACCCGCTCGAACGCATCCAGGTCGGAGTGGATGTAGGTGACCCGCAGGCCGGCCTCCTTGAGATAGGCCGACAGATCCTCGGCCATCCGCTTGGTAAGCGTGGTCACGAGAGTCCGCTCCCCTTTCTTGGCCCGTTCCCGGACCTCGTGCATCAAATCGTCCACTTGGCCCTCGATCGGCTTCACCTGAACCTCCGGATCGATGAGTCCCGTCGGCCGGATGATCTGCTGGATGATCTTGCTCTTGGAGACGCGGATCTCGTACGGGCTGGGCGTGGCTGAGACGAAAACCGCCTGCCCGATCAACCGCTCGAACTCTTCGAACCGGAGCGGCCGGTTGTCCAGGCAGGAGGGCAGCCGGAAACCGAAATTGACCAGCACCTGCTTGCGGGCCTTGTCCCCTTCGAACATCCCCCGCACCTGCGGGATCGTCACGTGCGACTCGTCGATCACCGTGATGAACCCCTTGGGGAAATAATCCAGCAGGCACCAGGGCCTCGATCCCGGCGGCCGGCCCGACAGGTGCCGGGAGTAGTTCTCGACCCCGTGGCAGATGCCGATCTCCCGCAGCATCTCCATATCGTAGTGGGTCCGGGACTCCAGCCGCTGAGCCTCAAGCAGTTTGCCCTGATCCTTCAACTCCTTCAGGCGCTCCTGAAGTTCCTGCTCCATCGTCACCAGCGCCTTCTCGATCCGCTCGGCGCTGGTGATGAAGTGCTTGGCCGGGTAGAGGGCGAACTTCTCCAGATTCTGCATCACCTCGCCGCTGACCGGATTGACCACTGAGATCTTCTCGATCCGGTCGCCGAACATCTCCAGCCGGACCGCGGTCTCCTCGTACGCCGGAAAGATCTCCACCGTTTCCCCCCGCACCCGGAATTTCCCCCGCGCGAAGTCCACATCGTTGCGCTCATAGAGGAGAGTCACCAGCCGGTGCAGCAGGTCCCGCCGAGGGATCTCCTGCCCCACCTCGAAGAAAATCAGCAGGGACCGGTAATCCTCCGGGTCCCCGAGGTTGTAGATGCAGGAGACGGAGGCCACGATGATCACATCCTCCCGCGACTGCAGGGCCGTCGTTGATGCCAGGCGCAGACGGTCCAGCCGGTCGTTGATTGAGGAGTCCTTCTCGATGTAGGTGTCGGTCTGCGGGATGTAGGCCTCCGGTTGGTAATAATCGTAGTAGCTCACAAAATACTCGACGGCATTCTCGGGGAAGAAACTCTTCAGCTCCGAGTACAATTGCGCCGCCAGCGTTTTGTTGTGGGAGATGACCAGCGTGGGCCGCTGGATCTGCTCGATCACGTGGGCCATCGCGAATGTTTTCCCGGTACCCGTCGCCCCCAGCAACGTCTGGAAACGCTCTCCCTGCCGGATCCCCTGCACCAGCTCCCGAATCGCCTGCGGCTGGTCTCCCTTCGGCGTCATCTCGCTGACCAGCTTAAATGGTGCCATGAATTTTTAGTATAACAGCTTACGCTTGGAGAAGGAACTGGGCGCGCTCAGGCGGTCGTAAGTAGTGATAATATCTGGAATCCGAACTGAAATCTACCCTCTCGGTTGTGCTACACTTGCTGTGGTATGCGCCAAAACACAGGAAAGTATATCATTTGGCCTTTTTTGCTTATGCTAAGCCTGCTTTCTTTCGAAAGCCGGTCTTTCTCGGAATCCGACGTGCGGTGGACTTATCTCACGGAGGAGGAGCGAACAGCAAAATGGGATAGAAGCACGTCGGGTGATGCCTGGGAGGTGTCCTGGACTGCAGTGGGATCACCCGCGGATATGCCGGTTCCCTACCATCTGTGGTTTGATAATCCTCATGACGACGATCTCGCGGATGATCCGTTGACCCGGGCCTCTTGCCGCTTCCGTTACAACTCGCCCGCCTCCGGGTTCATGACAGTGGATCGGATCCAGCAAGCGGACGGCAGCGGGTGCTGGCAAGTTCCGATGTCTGGCACCTGCCCCAGGATGGGGGGGAGGATGTTCACTGGGAATATCTGGCGCAGGGACGAGTATATCTCCTACGAGGCAGGCGGCACTTACGAATTTTCTGTCATCCTCCCGAATCGCCGCACACAGGCGCAGCACGACGCGTTTAACTTCAACGTGGTGGGAACCAACGGCGCCTTTTCTCTGCTCCTATCGCCAGGGTGCGTGAAGATAGGACAGCTGAGGGGCCTCTCGGAATCCACACGCCATTCCTGCACAAGCACACCCAGCTTGAATGCCAAACCCTTCAATAATTCGGACCGGATGCATCTTTACCGCGTCGTCCAAAAACCAAACTCTCTGGCGGTGGATGTCTACATTGATGGAACGCTTTTTATTTCCGGAACCGGGGACAGCCTTCCTTTCGTTCGGCTTCAGCCGGTGGGATCCACCATTGTTCCCACTGGAGATACCGAATACGAATTCCCCTACATTCTGCTGGGCGACAATACCGGCAGTTGTTATGCGGAGGTGCTCAATAACACGGATGTGAGCGCCGCCTACACCCTAGGGCCTGTCCGATACACGCGCGGGGCGTATCCGCCGGGTTCAGCGATGGCACTGCCCAGTGCGTCTTCAGGGACCATGCGCCGCCGCACCCCCCCTGCCCAGCCGAAGAACAGTCCCGTGTCCTCTCTTGCTAACCAATCACTTGATTTTGACGAGTTGCCGATTTTACTCACCTACCCCGGCACCACCCGACAGCAACTGGAATTGGGGTACTTCGATAGTTCAGGTGCCTTCGTGGTAAGCCCGCCTCCTGCCGGTAACGGCGTAGTTCATTTCAAAAGCACCTCACAGCTCATTGGAGGGGGGCCTCAGTTTTATTTTTACAACCCGGCATCCCTCTATGGGAATGGCGCTTGGACGGTTGAGACTCGATTGAAAGTCGGGCCCGGAGCAACCGACCGGGCGTTTGGGCTCAATGTTTGGGATCGCATCGGCAGCACCACCGTTCTTTTCTCGTATGGAAAAGTAGAACTGCAGTACGGCATGAAATTGGTGGGGATTTCAGCCCCTGTACCCATCTCTACACCAAACGAGTTCCATACTTACCGGCTGATGCGCCCGGCGAATAGCATGTACGTTTATCTCTTCGTGGATGGCAATCCTATCCCAGCCATTGCGGATTTCAAGATGTCGGGGGTGCAGATGAATGGGGCGACTGCCGCAAAGGAAATGAGGATTCAAATGGGTTTTCTCAATCAGATCATGCCATCGAGCTTCGTTTTCGTCAGCAATCCGTGGCGGGAACAAGTTTATGACGTCACCCTGGATGCTTACGTCGACTATTTGCGCTGGGAGCAGACCCCCGCCTCCATTCAGGCGAAGAAAAACCCCTTTTGGAGAGGAGAACCGCTCACCGTGAGTTTTTGTAACGCTCCAGGCAACGTGGGTGACTGGGTTAGCATTTCCAAAATCGGCAGCGCCGATAACAGCTACGAGGACTGGGCTTACACGAATGGAACAAAGGCCCCTGGCGGCTCTTTCTATTCGGGGACCATCAGTTTTGGCTCGCTTCCGGTGGGAACTTACGAGGCGAGGCTCTACAGAGCGAGCCCCTCCTACAGCATTCTCGCACGCAGCAGCCCGTTCAACATTGCCGATTCCGTGCAGACGGATAAGCCCGTTTATGCCCGAGGCGAACCGATGACGGTCTCCTTTGCCTGGTCCCCAGGTAATGCCAACGATTGGATCGGAATTTCTCCCGCCGGCAGCAGCGATTCAACTTATGCCGCGTGGCGCTATACGAATGGCACCCAGGTCGCGGGTGGATCGCGTGCTGCGGGATCCGTAACGTTGACCGATCTCCTGCCGGGTGGAACCTATGAAGCAAGGCTCTATTTACAGGGCACCGTGCTGTCCCGCAGCCCGCGTTTTACCATCACCCCATCCATAAAAACGAATAAGTTGGCTTACCAGGGAACGGAAGAGGTTACGGCTTCTTTCCTGGCGACGGGCAGATCCGATGATTGGATCGGAATTTCACGCGTTGGGAGCATCGACTCGAGCTACGTCGCTTGGCTTTATACAAACGGCACGACAAGCCCAGGGGGATCGGTTACCTTAGGGACCGTGGTCTTCAAGAACCTACCTAACGGATCGTATGAGGCGAGACTCTACACGAAAGGCTACAACATCGCAGATCGCAGCCTGAGTTTCACCGTTTCCGCCTCGGTTTCAACGGACAAGAGTTCCTATCTCACGAGTGAGACCGTTCGAGTCGCCTTTGGCGGAGCGTACGGTTATTCGAACGAATGGATCGGCATTTCAACGCTCGGCAGCCCCGATGCAAGCTATGTCGCCTGGCGTTGGACGAATAACACGACGACAGTCGGGGCACCCGTTGTTTCCGGAACCGTGACCATTGATAAGCTGCCCGCCGGAACCTATGAAGCAAGGCTTTATTACGGGAGCACCGTTATTGCCCGTAGCCGTTCGTTCACCGTTAAGTGACGGGCCAACCTGCCTTAAACGACCTCCAGGGAAAGATTCAGGGCCGGGGCGGAGTGGGTCAAGGCGCCGATGGAGATCCGATCCACGCCGGTTAGGGCGATCGCGCGGACGTTGTCGAGAGTGACTCCACCGGAGGCTTCCAACAGCGGTCTGTAGGTACCGGGTCGTCCCGACCCCTTAATGGAGCGAAGCAGGGCGTTGCGCAACCGCACCACCTCCTGAATCTCCGTCAGCGGCATGTTGTCGAGAAGGATCAGCTCCGCCCGGGCGCTCAATGCCTGCCGGAACTCCTGCAGGCTCGTCACCTCCACCTCGATCGGCGTCTGTTTCTGAAGATTGGCTCGCGCCTCCTTCACCGCTTTCTCAATGCCGCCGATAAGCTTCAGGTGGTTGTCCTTAATCAGGACGCCGTCGTACAGGCCCATGCGGTGATTCACGCCGCCTCCGACAGCCACGGCGTATTTCTCGAGCAGGCGCAGGGTCGGCGTGGTCTTGCGGGTATCGAGTATCCTCGCCTGGGTGCCCTTCACCTTCTCCACGAAGGTCCGCGTGAGGGTTGCTATACCGGACAGCCGCCCGAGAAAATTCAGAGAGACCCGCTCCCCCGCAAGAACCCCGCGGGACGGCCCTTCCAGGAAAGCGACCGCCTTATCGGGAAACACCTTTTGCCCATCCTGCACCGTCGGCTGAAAGCGGATCTTCGGCTCGACGAGGCCGAACGTCCACTCCGCCACCTGCAGGCCGGCAACCACTCCCTCCTGCCGGGCCACAATCTCCGCCTTGGCAAGCTGTCCCTTCGGAATAATCGCAAGGGAGGTGAGATCGCGGGAGCCAACGTCTTCCTTGAGCGCCGCGACGATAACCGGCAGGACCGCCTGCTGACTTAGTTGAGCTGTTTGAGGGTTTCTTTCCATTTGGAGAGCTCCGCATCCAATTCGCGCAGGGAATCTTCCTCCTCGGCCACCACCTCGGCGGGAGCCTTGGAACGAAACGTGGAATCCTCCAACCGGCTTCGCTTCGACCGCGCACGTGTTTCCAGCTCTTCCATCTCCTTTTGGATCCGCTTGCGCTCGACGGCCAGGTCCACCAAACCGGTGAGCGGAACGATGAGGTCCCAGGCGTCGAAGCCATCCTGCGCAGGCAGGTGGGAGACGATCGCCCCCTCTGGACGCTGCGCTGAAGCGCCCAGCGTCATCTCACCCACAACCGCCAGACGGAGGATGATCGACTGGTGCTGTGAAAGAAGATCGAGACCGGAAGAACCCCGTACGATCAGTTTCACCTTTTCCTTGGGAGGCACACGAAAGGTGGCCCGGATGTTCCGCACCTCGGTGATCGCCATCTGCAGCCGCTCGAAAACCTGCTCGGCCTGCGGATCCTTCCAGGCCGGCTCCGGCTCAGGCCAAGCAGCCTTCATGAGAGTCGCATCCGGCGACCCGGCCCCCATCAAATGCCACAGCTCCTCGGTGAGGAACGGCATGATCGGATGAAGCAGGGCCAAGGTACGCTCCAGCAAAGCATGGAGGATCCAGTTCGTGTTGTGGACGATTCCCTTCTCCGGCGATTCGCGCTGGAGCTTGGCAATCTCCAGGTACCAGTCGCAGAAATCGTGCCAGACGAATTGGTACAGCCGCTTGGCCGTGTCGTTGAACCGGTATGCCCCGAGCGCCTCCGTCACCTCCGACGTGATCCCCTGGAGCCGGCTCAGGATCCAACGGTCCGGGACCGTCATGAGGCGGGGATTGGAGGGAAGCGGCTCGCCGGGCCGCTGATCCGATCCCTCGATGATAAGCCGGGAGGCGTTCCAAAGTTTGTTGGCGAAGTTGCGGCCCAGCAGGAATTTGTTCTCCGAGAGATAAAGGTCCTGCCCTTCGGAGGTCATGTGCGCGATGGAGAAGCGCAGCGCATCCGCCCCGATCCGGTCGATCACCTCCAGCGGATCGATGATGTTGCCGAGGGACTTGGACATCTTCTTCCCCCCCTCGACCCGGATGATGCCATGGATGTAAACGTCCCTAAATGGGAGCTGACGAAGAAAAAACTTCCCGGCCATCACCATGCGGGCCACCCAGAAGAAGATGATGTCCTGCCCGGTCACCAGCACCGACGTCGGATAAAAGGTGGATAGATCCTTGGTCTGTTCCGGCCAGCCCAGCGTGGAGAAGGGCCACAGCCAGGAGGAGAACCAGGTATCGAGCACATCCTCGTCCTGAACGAGGGCTTCGCCGCCGCATCGCGGGCAGCGAATACCGGCATGGGAACCCTGGCTCGGAGCCGCCTCTCCAGCCGCGGCAACAACAATTCCAGCTTCCTTCTCGTTAAACGCCGTGCCGGAAGAGAGCGGTTTGCTCTGCCGCTCCTGCACATACGCCGGATAGCACTTCTTGCAATACCACGCCGGAATCCGATGGCCCCACCAGATCTGCCTGGAGATGCACCAGTCCCGGATGTTCCGCAGCCAATCGAGGTACACCTTCGTCCAGCGGTCCGGGATGAAGCGGGTGCCGTCTTTCTCCACCGCCTCGATCCCCAGCTTGGCCAGCGGCTGCATCTTGATGAACCACTGCGGAGAAAGGGTCGGCTCGATCACCGTCTTGCAGCGGTAGCAGTGGCCAATGGAGGTGTGATAATCCTCCGTCTTTACGAGAAGGCCTTGCGACTCCAGATCCAGCAAGATTTTCTTGCGGCACTCGAACCGATCCAGCCCGGCATACGGCCCGGCTTGGTCCCCCATTCGCCCGTCATCGAGAATCACGCGAATCGCTTCCAGGCCGTATTTCTGTCCCAGCAGGAAGTCGTTCATGTCATGGGCCGGTGTCACCTTGACCGCGCCACTGCCGAATTCCCGGTCAATCATCGGATCCCGGATAATCTTCAGCGTCCGTTTCAAAATTGGAAGAAGCAGCGCCTGGCCTTCCAACGAACGATACCGTCCATCCTCCGGATGGACAGCCACCGCGACATCACCCAAGAGAGTTTCCGGGCGCGTGGTGGCAACGACAACTCCTTCCGATTCGCCTTTCGACATGCTCAGGACGAACGGGTAGCGGATGTACCAGAGGTGCCCCTTCACCTCCTCGTGCACCACTTCTTCATCGGAGAGGGCGGTCTGGCAGCGTGGACACCAGTTGACGAGGTAATAACCGCGATAGATGAGACCGGCCTTGTGGAGCTCGAGGAACGCCGTCTGAACCGCGCGGGAAAGCCCCTCATCCATCGTGAAGCGCTCGCGGCTCCAATCGCAGGAAGCGCCGAGACGGCGGAGTTGGCGCACGATGGTGGAACCGTACTGTTCCTTCCATACCCATACCTTCTCAACGAATTTTTCGCGGCCGAGCTGGTGGCGGGTGACCTTTTCCTTGGCGAGCTGCCGCTCCACGACGTTCTGCGTAGCAATCCCGGCGTGATCGGTGCCGGGCACCCACAGCGCCGCGTACCCCTGCATCCGCTTCCAGCGGATCAGGATGTCCTGCAGTGTGTTGTTCAGGGCGTGGCCCATGTGCAGGATGCCGGTGA
>JAHFFF010000035.1:9532-12631 GCA_023248095.1 Candidatus Omnitrophota bacterium
ATCCCGGCGTGATCGGTGCCGGGCACCCACAGCGCCGCGTACCCCTGCATCCGCTTCCAGCGGATCAGGATGTCCTGCAGTGTGTTGTTCAGGGCGTGGCCCATGTGCAGGATGCCGGTGACGTTGGGCGGCGGGATGACGATGGTAAAGGGGCCCTGCGGAGCGTTGATGTCGGGTTTGAAGTAACCTTGTCTTTCCCACTCCGCGTACCAGCGGGCCTCTACTTCAGAAGGAGAGTAAACAGACGGCAGCGGCACGGAAACTACTTGTTGCGGTCTTTCAGAAGCTTGTACTCGACGGAATCCACCAGGGCCTGCCAGCTGGCCTCGATGATGTTCTCGCTGACCCCCATGGTCCACCAGCTCTTCTCCTGGTCCTGGGACTGGATGAGCACTCGCACGCGGGCGGCGGTGCCGGCCTGCGAATCCAGCACCCGCACCTTGAAATCCACCAGATGCATCTGCCCTACCGACGGATAAAATTCCTTCAGCGCCTTGCGCAGGGCCGTATCCAGCGCGTTGACGGGGCCATCCCCCTCGGCAACCCTGTGCTCCACCTTGCCGTCTACCTTCACCTTGATGGTCGCTTGCGACGTGAGGGAGCCATCCGGTGCCTTCTCCACCAACACGCTGAACTTTTGCAGCTCGAAGGAGCCCTTGAAATGCTTATAGGCCCGGCGCATCAAAAGCTCCAGCGATCCCTCGGCCGCCTCGAAGTGATAACCCTTGTTCTCCAACTCCTGCACCGTCTGTAGGAAGGATTTCGCCTTTTCAGGATCGGCCTCCGGATCCAACTTCAGCGCCTTTGCCCGGGCCTGGATGGTGGTCTTGCCTCCCATCTCGGAGATTAGGAGGCGCTGACGATTCCCCACCACCACCGGATCGACGTGCTCGTAGGTGCTGGAGCTCTTCAGCACAGCGTGGATATGAACACCCCCCTTGTGGGCGAAGGCGGAGGAGCCCACAAAGGGCTGATGATCATCCGGGCGCATGTTGCAAACCTCGGCGACCACATGGGAGACCTCGGTCAAATGCTTCAGCCGGTCCGCCGGAATGCAGGCGTAGCCCATCTTCACCTGCAGGACCGGGATGATGGAGCAAAGATTGGCGTTGCCGCAGCGCTCGCCGTAGCCGTTGATGCAGCCCTGCACCTGCACGATGCCGGCCTCCACTGCCGCAACCGAGTTGGCCACCGCCAGCTCGGAATCGTTGTGGCAGTGAATTCCCAGCGGGGTGTTTAATCGCTCCCGCACCGCCTGCACCACCTTGGTGACAAAGCTCGGCAGCGACCCGCCGTTGGTATCGCAGAGGATGAGGGTGCTTGCCCCGCTCTCGGCAGCCGTCTCCAGGGTCTTCAAGGCATATTCCGGATTCTCGCGGTATCCGTCGAAGAAATGCTCCGCGTCGTACATCACCTCCACACCATGCTTCTTGAGGAATGCCACGGTCTCGGTGATCATCCGCAGGTTCTCCTCCAGCGGGACCCGAAAAACCTCCCGCACGTGCAGATCCCAGCTCTTGCCGAAGATGGTCACCACCCGTGTTTCCACATCCAGCAAGGATTTCACCTGCGGGTCCTTGCCCACTGGCGTGTTGGCTTTTCGCGTCGATCCGAATGCGGTGAGCACGGAATGCTTGAGCTTCAGCCTCTTCGCCCGCTCAAAAAACTCCAGCTCCTTCGGGTTCGAGGCCGGCCAGCCCCCCTCGACGTACGGGATCGCCAGCTCATCCAGCTTGGCAAAGATCTGGAGCTTGTCCTCCACAGACAGAGAGATCCCCTCGGTCTGCGCCCCGTCCCGCATCGTCGTATCGTATAGAGCAACCGTCTTAGACATTCATTTCCCTACCGCTTTTTTTTCGCCGACTTCACACGCTCCGGTTTGATGCCCAGCTTATCCAGGCCGAACGCGTCGTGAATCACCCTCACCGCCTTGGCCGCCTGGTCCTTGCGGATGATGCAGGAGATCTTGATCTCCGAGGTAGAGATCATGCCGATGTTGATCGACTCCTTGGCCAACGCCTGGAACATCTTCGCCGCAATCCCGGAGTGGGAGCGCATCCCCAACCCCACCACCGACACCTTAGCAATTCCGTCGTCGTGGATCACCCGGCCGGCCTTCACATCGCCGGCAACGCGCCGGGCTACGCGCAGGACCTTTTTCAGGTCCGGGCGGGCCACCGTAAAGGAAACGTCGGTCAAGCCGGTGCGGCTGACGTTCTGCACGATCATGTCCACGTTCACGTTGGCATCCGAGATCCGGGTAAAGATCGTGGCCGCAATCCCCGGCCGGTCCGGCACGTCACAAATCGTCACCTTGGCCTCATCCTTCTGTAGGGAGACCCCGCTCACCACCACCTGTTCCATCGCTCGAACCTCCTTCGAAATGATTGTTCCCGTGCGCCGGGAGAAGCTGGAGCGGATGTGCAGCGGCACATCGTACTTTTTGGCCATCTCCATCGAACGGGCCTGCATCACCTGCGCCCCGAGGGAAGCCAATTCCAGCATCTCATCGTAGCTGATCGCCGGCAGCTTCCGCGCGTTCGGGACCACGCGCGGATCGGCGGTGTAGACCCCCTCCACATCCGTGTAGATCTCGCAGATCCTCGCCTTTAGCGCGGAACTCAAGGCCACGGCCGTCAGGTCCGAACCGCCCCGCCCGAGGGTCGTGATCTCGTGATCCGGCGTAATCCCCTGAAAACCGGTCACGATGACGACGTAGCCTCTGGAGAGGGACTGGCGGATCCTCTGCGCGCTGACGTCCTGGATGCGGGCCTTGGTATGCTCCCGGTCGGTCATGATGCCCACCTGCGCGCCGGTCAGCGAGAGGGCCTTCACGCCGAGCGCCTGCGTGGCCATGGCCAGCAAGGCAGCGGAGACCTGCTCGCCCGTCGCCAGCAGCATGTCCATCTCCCGCTCCGGCGGGTTATCGGACAGCTGTGCCGCCAGCCCCAGCAGCTCGTCGGTGGTATCCCCCAACGCAGAGACCACCACCACCACCTGATGTCCGGCCTTACGGGTGCGGCAGATCCTCTCTGCAACCCGCTTGATCCGCTCCGGATTGGCAACCGACGAGCCGCCGTATTTCTGAACGATCAGTGC
>JAHFFF010000190.1 GCA_023248095.1 Candidatus Omnitrophota bacterium
CAACGATGACAGCTACAGCTCAAAACACCAGGTGGAACTGGAATACGGGCTGACCAGCCATCTCCAGTTGGCTTACTATGAAGTGTACACGTGGAACCGGGCGAAGGATTGGGAGCGGGATGCCTTCAAGCTCGAGGCCAAATACCGATTCTTGGAAAGTGGGGAACTCCCCATCGACATCGCCCTTTATGGAGAATACAAAAACCCGAACGGGCGTCGGGATGGAAACAGCGATGAGGTGGAAGGGAAGCTCATCCTCAGCCGGGATTTCGGCCCTTGGAAGATGGTCGCCAACCTGATCGCCGAGAGAAAGATCAATGAGCACGAGGACCTTCAGTGGGAATACACGGCGGGTGTCAGTTATCCTTTGACCCCGAAAGTGCGCTTGGGCCTGGAGATCAAGGAGAACCTGGGTGATCAAGGAGAGTTCGGTATCCGCCGGAAGGGGCACGAATTTCAACTTATGCCGACGGTTGCGGCAAGCCTCACGCCGCATACCCGCATCCTTTTTGGACCCGCCTTTGGACTGACGCGGGCCAGTGACGACATCCAGTTGAGAAGCATCGTGGAGATTGAATTCTAATGTTCAATCATCTGTTTCAACTCCCATGGGTTCTCGGACTGTTCGCGGGGGGGACCATCTTCCTCGGCCTTCCGATTGCCAGACTGGGCCGGGTTTCCCAAAAGACGAAGGCATTTCTGAACGCCCTCTCCACCGGCATCCTCATCTTCCTGCTGGTGGAGATCACAGGCCATCTGATCGAGGAACTGGAAGAGATGGTGGAAACCGCCGTCACTAGCGGGGTAGGCACACCGATTGCCTTCTGCTACGGGGGCCTTTTCGTCTTGGGATTCTCTCTCGGCCTGCTGAGCCTGGTCTTTTTTGAACAGCGTTTCATCGGCGCCGCCAAAGACCAGGTGGCTCCAGGCAAAAGAGCAAAGCAGCTTGCATTGATGATCGCCGTCGGGCTTGGCCTGCACAATCTCAGCGAGGGACTGGCCATCGGCCAGGGCCATGCTGCTGGCGCCATCCAGCTAGCCTGGCTGCTGGCCATCGGCTTTGCTCTTCATAACGCCACGGAAGGATTCGGGATCGCGGCACCCCTCTCCGGGCATCGGGCCAGCTGGGGATTCCTGTCCATTTGCGGGGTCATCGCCGGCGGGCCAACCTTCCTCGGGGCCGTGATGGGCAGCTGGTGGGTCAACAAACCGGCCGAGATCTTCTGCCTCGCGCTGGCCGCCGGATCGATCCTGTACATCATCGCCGAGCTGCTGCATCTGGGCCGGATGCTCAAGGGAGAAACAGTCGTCCCTGTGGGACTCCTGATCGGCTTCTTCGTGGCCATGGGAACCGACTTCGCCCTCTCCGCAGCCACGGAAACCACCGCAGCTCACGGGCCGCGGCACGGAGGCTCCTTCGGCGACGCCAACGATATCTACCATTACGAGCTGGTCCGGGAATCCGATCGCGGGATCCGCCTCTACGTCAACGACCATTACAACCGCCCAATGGACACCCGGACCCTCAACGGCAGATGGATTCTCAACCCGGACGAGCCCACTCCTCTGACGGGAAACTTTACCGCCTCACAGGATGGGAGATATTTCTTCAGCGACCTTCCGACATCGGCGGCCCACAACTCCTCCCAGATCAAGGTCGCGGTGCTCAAGGGCAAGGATTGGGCCGAGATGGAATTCTTCCTGCCGGCTCAAAAGGAGTAAACCGCTTCCCACCCCTCTGCTCCTCTTGTTTTTCCAGATAATCCTGGTAGAATAAAGGTTTCCACGGCAAAGGCTATGCTGAAGACATCAACGCTCATGATAAAACACGAAGAGGTCCCCCGACGGTGGCACCTCATTGACGCCGAGGGGCAGATTCTGGGCCGTGTGGCGGTCCAGGTGGCCTCTCTCCTACGGGGGAAGGGGAAGGTGGTCTTCACCCCGCACGTCGACTGCGGAGACGGGGTCATCGTGATCAACGCCGAGAAGGTACGGGTCACCGGAACCAAGATGGATACAAAAATCTACAAGAGATATTCAGGTTATCCGAGCGGCCTGAAACAGGAGCCGCTGCGGCGCCTGCTCGACCGCAGGCCGACCGAGGCCCTTCACCGGGCAGTCGTGGGGATGCTTCCCAAGAATTCCCTCGGTCGGAGAAACGCCAATCGGCTGCGCATTTACGCCGGAGGCAAACACCCGCATGCGGCGCAAATGGCGGGAGCGAGTGCACAATGACCATGCTTGCTACAGGACGGCGCAAAGAGGCGGTCGCTAAGGTTTTCTTAAAACCGGGCAGCGGGCTGATTCGGGTCAACGGTCGGTCGCTGGAGGAATACTTTCCTCGACTCGCCCTGCAGGCACTGGTGCGGGAACCCTTGCTGGCCACGCAGAGCCAGAGCAAATTCGACTGTATGGCCAAGGTTGCCGGCGGGGGACTGGCAGGCCAGGCGGGAGCCTTACGGCACGGACTGGCGAGGGCCTTGGTTAAAACCGACCAACTTCTCCGGCCCCCCCTCAGGAAGTCGGGCATGCTGACCCGGGATCCTCGGGCACGGGAACGGAAGAAGTACGGTCAAAAGGGAGCACGAAAACGGTTCCAGTGGACCAAGCGTTAAGCTTGGTCTGATCATCAGACCTATCCTGTTCGGGGCCCATCTGCCTGAACGCCATGGATAGGTCGATTTCTTTTTCAGGTGCCGGGATGAAGACACGAGTGGGTATTCTAGGAGTCACGGGCTACGCCGGACAGGAGCTGTTGAGGCTGCTCCTCCGGCATCCGTCGGTCTCTATCCAGCATTTGGCCAGCCGGCGCTTGAAAGAGCCGGCCCCCATCGGAAAACTGCTCCCTTCCTTCGGCAATCGCAACGGCCTGAAGGTTCACCCCTTCCAATGGAAGGAGGCGGTGGACAGATGTGAACTCCTCTTCCTGGCCCTTCCGCATGGAGAAGCAATGAAGTTGGCCCCGCAATTCCTGCGGAGAAAGGGAGATCTGCGGATCATCGACTTCAGCGGGGACTTCCGGCTGAAATCCACAGCCCTTTTTTCCGACGCGTATGGGATGAAGCATACCAGTACCCAGCTTCTCAAAGA
>JAHFFF010000191.1 GCA_023248095.1 Candidatus Omnitrophota bacterium
AAATTGAATCCAACTCACCTCAATACCTTACCGTTCCGGTTCAGGCCCTTTGATCGCTGGTTCCGCTCGTTCGAAAGCGGCCTCTTCCTGCTCCAAGAAAGTCAGCGCCGACCCATCTTTTAGATTGCCGCGTGCCTCGGTGATCACCTGGTCTCCCTCATCAAGCCCCTGGGACACCTCGGCGTAATCGGTAGTCAGGTACCCCACGGTGATGGGTTTGAGCGCCGCTTTGTCTCCCGGGGCGGCCACGAAGACCGCCTCGAACTTGCCATCCCCATCGGTATCCTTGAGCGCCGAGGTGGGGACCACCAGAGCGTCGGGTTTCTCGAAGACGGCAATCTCCGCCCGGGCAAACATGCCGGGCAGCAGCTGCCCTTGCGCGTTCTCCACCTTCACCTTCGCCGTGAGCGTGCGGGACTTGCCCTCGATGATCGGGGCGAGGTTGTCCACCTTCCCCTCGAACGAGGTGTTCGGCAGCGAGTCCACGCTCACCTTGACCCGCTGGCCCAGCCGGATCCGCTCGATGTCCCGCTCGATAATACCCAGCTCGACGTACACAGAGTTCACGTCCATCAGCGTGGCGATCGCGTTCTGTGGCGTCACGTATTCGCCCGGCTCCACCTGCCGCGTGCCGATCACGCCCTCCATCGGCGCCTCGAGCGTGGTGCGGCCCAACTCATGCTCGGCGAGGCCGGTTTCCTTGACGGCCGTCTCCACCTGCGTCTCTGCCTGCTCGACCTCAATCTGCGACTCCTCCAGCTTCGGACGGATGATCGCGCCGATCCGAAACAGTTCCTCGTTCACCGACAACCGTTTCCGCGCCAGTTTCAGCTGCGCCTCCGCCGTGGCCTGCTTCGACTCGGCGTACCCCATCTTCAACCGAACCTCCTGGTCATCCAGCGATGCCAGCTCCTGACCTTCCTTGACCAGATCCCCTTCTCGGAAGTTGATCGCCTGCAGCGTGCCGCTCACCTCGAACTTGAGCTCCACCTCCGTCTTCCCCCGCACAGTGCCCAGAGTCGGCAGGAGATCGGTGAACTCGATCCGGGCCGCTTTGAACGTGCGAACCGGGATCGGCAGGTCCTCCTCGGAGACGGAAGCCCCCTCCGGCTTGACGCCCGGAGGAAGGCGCGTCACCTTCGGCTCCTTGAGCATCGCCGGAAGCCAGCGGGTGACGGCAACGAATCCCACAATGAGGACGAAGAGAAAGATCAGAATCGTTCTGAGACGTTTCACCTGGCCTCCTTCACTTGTAGTGGCCCGACAGACCCACGGCCTTGTTCAGCTTGGCCAACGCGACGTAGTAGTTGCTGAGCGCCTGGGCTTTGCCCGCCCGCTCCTCCGTCAGCCGCATCACCGCCTCCAGCACCTGGGACGACAGCACCTCGTTCAGGGAAGCCTGCGTCTTGAGGATCTTCACCTGCTCCTCCCGGAAAGCAATCTTCTGCTGCGTGTAGCCCAGTTGGAGCCGCGCTTTCTGGTAGCTGATGTGCGCTTCCTGCACCTCTTGGATCGAGGAGTTCTTCGCATCCTCCAGGTCCCGCCGCGCCTTGTTCAGGTTCACCTGCGCCTGCTTGATCTCGGAGAGAGAGGCCAGCTGGTCGATGAAACCCATCTCGGTCGAATAAACGGTCGAGTCGGTCCGGGTCGTCTGCCCGAGACGCGGGGAGGTCTTCGTCTTGGTGACGGATCCGGTGGTGCTGTTGGGCCCCCAGTTGTGGGTCGCTTTGAGCCCCACAAAGTAGTCGTCACCGGCATCCAACGGCTCCGTATCGAACGCAGCCGCCGAGGTGCCGAAGAAGCCGGAGAGATCAATCTTGAATTTCGTCTTCGCGATGGCGATCCGCTCTTCATACTCATGGAATTTCACGAGCAGCGTGTTGACCAGGATATCCGGCTTGTTCCTGAGCGCCAGATGCACCGCCTCCTCCAAGTCCACCGGCTGCAACAAAGGCTCCTCGAACGTTTCTGGCACATCCACGGAAGGGGTCCGTCCCTCGAGGCCCATCTTCTGGAGAAATTTGAGCCTCGCCAGCTCCACGTCGTTATCGGCATTAGCCCGCTGGAACTTGACCTGGTTGAGCTGCGATTCGATGTTCAGGACCTCCAGCCGGGTCAAGAGCCCCTTGTTGAAGCGGATTTGCGCTTGCTTCAGAAAATTCTCCGCCTCTGTCAGCAGCCCTTCCTGCGCGGCCCGGCTCGACTTTGCGCCGATGTACTGGTAATACTCCTGCGACAGCTCCTGGGAGTAATCCGACTTCACCTTGGCCTGGCGTTTCTCCGACACCTGCAGGTTGATCAGCGACTGGCGGTAGGCTTGCATGAGCCGACCGGAATAATAGAGCGGCTGCTCCATTTGGAGGCCAGTCGTATATTCACGGAAACTCACATTGGAAGCCACGCCGGACGTCCAGCTGTATTTAAGGGTCGCCACCGGGTAGAGGGCGCGCCGTGCCTCCCTCGCCTTCATCTGGGCCAGCTCCACCTCCTGGCGGGCGATTCGCGCCGACCGGTTTCGAGTTAAACCGAACAAGAGAGAATCCCTAATGTCCCAAATTTTGGAGCCGGCGGTAGAGGGATTGGGGGGAACGGGGGCGGGGGCCGGCTCACCCGCGGTGGCCGGAAGGAATGATTGCTGCTCCTTTGAACGGATTCTTAAAACCAGCTTTCCAGCGGTGTCCTCCACGAGATGCTCCGCCGGCTCGCTTAGTTCGATTTCCAGGTAGTCCACCTGACCGGCGGAAGAGCTTCCTCCCGCTGGCCGCAGAACCCTCCAGCCTTTGACCACCTCCCCGGAGAGCCGTCCCTTCGGCTCCAGAGTAGAAACGACATCCGTCTCAACCGGATCAATAATTAACCGGTCTGGCTGGGTCAGCGTGTAGGTTATAAAAGCAAATGGCCGGTCGGAACGAACCTGGAGGATATCTCCTTCGAGATCCGGATCAATTTGAAGAGACTGGAGGGTAATTCTTTCATCGGCTGAGAAAGCCGGGCAAAGCGGTGCAATGCAGGTGAGAAGGAAACCGCCGGTAATACGTCGCCAGTGAAGAGTATACCGTATCAAAACTGTCTCTCGCCAAACTCAAGG
>JAHFFF010000192.1 GCA_023248095.1 Candidatus Omnitrophota bacterium
CAGGAGCACCTCGGGACCGATTCCTGCGGGGTCCCCCATCGTCAGCAGGAGGCGTATCACTTACTTAATGGAGATGTAGGATTCGGACCGGAGCTTGGAGATCCAGTCGCGGTATCGAGCCGCGCCCTTCTCCTGCAGGAGCCGGGCCTGAACCTGTTTTTGCGCCTCATTCAAATCTGCGGGGCGGGCAGGACTGGCCGATTCGACGAGGAAGATCTGGAACCCCGCCGGGGTCCGAATGATCGGGGAAACCTGTCCCGGCTTGAGATCGAAGAGAACCCTGTCGATCTCCTTGCGGTTCCTGCCCTTTTCAAGGGATCCGATCCGGCCGCCCATCTTCGCATTGAACCCATCGGAGTACCGCTTGGCCAGTTCATAGAAGTCCGCGCCATGACCCAACTGCCGGTGCAGATCCTGCGCCTGAGTATAGGCGCGATCGACGTCGAGATTGTCTTTCGGGCGAATCAGGAGGGTCGCTACTTGGACGGTGGGCGGAGTCGCGAACTCCTCGGCATGCGTCTGGAAGTAGGCCGTGACCTCCGATGGAGAAACCGTAAGCCGGGAACGAACCTCCCGCCCGATCAGCTTCTGAATGGTGATCTGATCCCGGAATCGCGATCTAAGCTCGTCGAGGGTGATCCCCTGCTGCTGGAGGGCCTCCTCAAATTCCTGCGGGGTTTCGAACCTGCCCTTCGTATCCTTGAGCAGATCCTCTACCTCCTCCTCTGAAACCGCAATGACCGGCGGAGTCCCAATCTTGCCCTTGCCGACCTCCACCGGCCGAGGATTCTTGGCCTCCTGAAGCATCAGCCGCTCATCGATCATCTCTTCGAGGACTCGCTGCTTCAGGTCATCCATCTGCTTGGATAACTCTTCCGGCCCAAGAGAGGCTTGCATCTGAAGATAGGCAGGAACGAGGGCCCGGTGCAATTCCGCTTCGGTGATGGCCTCATCGTTGACGATCGCCACAATCCGGTTCTGGTCAGCGGGGGTATCTGCGGAGAAGGAAAAGGGGCTTGCGAGGAGAATAACCGCCAGGGAAACTCCCAGGACCCTCAACGGCTTCTTACGAAGGGGGCTGTTGAGAAGAAGCGGCCGGTTGATTTCCTGTCGCCGGCACAGGAGCGGAAAAGTTCTCACGGATCTTGATCTGAGCCTTGGAACGTAACTGCTGAACAAACGCCTCCACCAGACGCTGTCCTTGCTGGCCCTCCAGAGCTTGTCGAACCTGATCCTTCACCTCTTCCAACGGCTTCTGGCGGGCAGCCTTCTGCTCCGTCAGCAGGATCACATGGTAGCCGAGCGAGGTCTTGACCACATCGCTGAGCTCGCCAGGCTTGAGCTTCATGCAGGCCGCTTCAAACTCGGGGATAACCTGCCCCTTGTTGAAGAAGCCGATGTCCCCACCCTGGCTCTTGGAGGGATCTGTCGACAACTCCCCGGCCACCTTGGCGAAAGGTTCCCCGCCCTTGACCCGCTCCAACGCCTTCTTTGCTGTCTCCTCATCCGGAACCAGGATGTGGCTGGCGCGGTAGCCCTCGGGCTGCAGGAAGCTGGCGCGATTGGATTCATAGAACTGGGCGATCTGTTCATCCGTAACCGGTGTCTTGTTCTCCTTCCGATGGAGCTCCAGTAGGCGCCCAACTAGGATCTGATGTTCGGCTTCCCCAAGGAGCTTACGCACCTCAGCGTCATGCTCCAGACCCCGTTTCTTCGCCTCCTGAACTAAGACAGTCTCCAGGACCATCTGATCCAACAGCCGGCTCTTATTCTCCGAGAACATGGCCCGATTGTTCGGATTCATCGATTCCAAACGGTCTTCGAGGTCCTTCACGGTGATGACGTGACCATTGACCAACGCGGCCACCTTGCCGCTCGGACCACATCCCGTCAAGGAAACAGAAAAGGAAAGAAGGGCAATGAAGAGTACAAACGTTTTGCGTCCCATTGTGGTTTTATCCTCTCAATTTTTGTAAAGGGCAGTCTAGCACGACGCTGCAGGAGGGGCAAGCCTCTTTTTGCCGTGTTTGAGCTTGTCGATCTCACCGCGCAAGAGACGGCAGTACAGGTCGAAGCCGACCGAGTAGATGTGCCCGTGCTGCTCCGTGCCCAGCAAATTCCCCGCCCCCCGGAGCTGCAGGTCCTGCAGGGCGATCTGGAACCCTGCCCCCAGGCTGGAGAATTCCTCTACGGCATTGAGCCGCTTCTGGGCCTCCTCCGTTACCGGCATCCCGTGCGGGGTCAGGAGAAGCGCATAGGCCTGCCGGGTAAAACGGCCCACCCTGCCCCGGAGTTGATACAGGTCGGCCAGCCCGAAGCTGTCGGCCCGATAGATGATGAGGGTGTTCGCGTTGGGGATGTCGATGCCCGATTCCACGATGGCGGTGGAGATCAAGAGATCCACCTCTCTGTGCATGAAGGCCAGCATCGCCCGTTCGAGCGATCGGGAAGGCATTTGCCCGTGCGCAACGGCCACCTTCGCCTGCGGAACCAAGGCGGTGATCTGCTTGTGGATCTTCCAGATCCCCTCGACCCAGGGGAAGATCACGAAGATCTGGCCGGACCGCTGCAACTCCCGCAGGATCGCCTGGCGAACAACGTCGGGATTTTCCTCCAGGACTGTCGTCTTGACCGGCAGGCGTTCGAAGGGAGGGGTGTCGATGAGAGACATCGACTTCGCTCCCATCAGGGCTTGGTAAAGGGTACGGGGGATCGGGGTTGCAGTGAGGGTCAGGACATCCACCTCGGCCCGCAGGTGTTTGAATCGCTCCTTGTGCCGTACGCCGAAGCGCTGTTCCTCATCGATGATCACCAGGCCCAGCCGTTTGAAGCGGACATCGGCCGAAAGCAGGCGATGGGTTCCGATGACGATGTCCACCTGCCCGCTCGCCAGGCCTTTCAACACCTGTTCCTGCGCCGACTCGCTCTGGAAGCGTGAGAGCATCCCGATGGAGACCGGGAAGGCCTTCATCCGGCTGGTGAAGGTGGTGAAATGCTGCTCGGCGAGAATGGTGGTCGGGCAAAGGATCGCCACCTGTCGGGCATCCGTCACCGCCTTGAAGGCGGCGCGCAGGGCCACCTCCGT
>JAHFFF010000036.1 GCA_023248095.1 Candidatus Omnitrophota bacterium
CCTTAGGATGGATCGCAGCGCCGTGGCAAACGTGAAGTCGATCTTCGGATGAGTCTGCGTCTGAGTAATCCCCGGCATGAGATACTCCACCGGATCCTCGATGGTGATGATCTTTCGCTTACGGTCGTTCATCCGTGCCAGGCAGGCGTACAAGGTGGTTGTCTTTCCCGACCCGGTGGGACCGCTCACGAAAACAATACCGTGAGGTTTCACCAGAAATTTCTCCAATGTCGCCTGGTGATCGGGCAAAAGCCCGAGCTGCTCCAATCCCAGAAAGATGTTGGTGCTCAGCAGCCGGATCATCACCGACTCGCCGTAGGGTGTCGGAAGGATCGAGATCCGCAGGTCCAGGTCCCGGCCGCCCACCTTCACCTTGGCCCGGCCATCCTGCGGCAGGCGGTGCTCCGCAACGTTCAGGTTTGCCATCACCTTGACACGGGAGACAATGCCGGCATGAAAGCGCTTTAGGCCCATGGGGACCGGCATGTCGTAGAGAATCCCATCGATCCGGTATCGGACCATCATTTGGGTTTCATACGGTTCCAGATGGATGTCGGTGGCGCGGTCCCGTACTGCCTCCAGCAGAAGTTGGTTTACAAACTTGATCGTGGAGGCCGATCCGCCGATCTTGTCCAGATCCTCGACCGCCTCTGTAAGTTCCGCCGTGGAAGGCAATTCCGCCGTCTCCGCCATGGCCTCCACCGTCTCTGCACCAAGCCCGTAATGCTGCCGGATCGCCTCCAGCAACTCTTGGGGACTGACCAAAACCGGTTTAACCGGGCGATGGATTAACATCCGAATCTCATCCAGAACCTTGGAGTCCAGCGGATTGGCCATTCCAAGCAGAAGGGTCTTCCCCTCCAGCATCACCGGAAGGACTTGGTACTGCTTCGCCAAACGAGCGGGGATGAGCTTCACAAGATCAGCCGGAATCTGTCTGTCCCTCAGCGACAAGTAAGAAATCCCCAACCGCTGGGCCAGTACAGGCAAAACCTTGTTCTCGGAGGTCAGCCCCAGGCGAACCATCAGGGCTCCCAGCATCTCCCCCTGACTCTCCTTCTGGTGCTCAAGGGCATAGTCCAACTGCTCCTGGGTAATAATACCCGCCTGTACTAGTAACTGTCCTATCAGCAAACTTCTTTGATCCACAGTCATCTTAGGCAGAAGTATACCACGTTGAACGGCCTGCTTGTCGTCAGTAAGTGGAGTGCATACTCAGAGGTTTCGAAAACAATTTTTTTCTGCGGATCAGGTAAACTTTTCACTAGTAGGAGTCGAAACGCCGATGACTGTTTCTAGTGCGAAGAACTGTGCTCGGAAACCTGAGCGTTTGCAAAAGTGCAGGGTGCAAAGTGCACCCCCGCCACACCAGCCAGAATTCCGCATCCATCTCTCAAGGATCAAGACACGAAGGAGTCTCCCCATGAAAAGGACCTTTTGGATTCGACTGTTCATGAGTTTAGTCATCTCTTCCCTCTCGTTCCTCATCGCGAGCCCCTCTTTCGCCCACGATGAAGAGATCAACGGCTTAACCACTCAGATCCTCCAAGGCAATGCCATCTACCATCGGGCGCCAGCAGCTGAGAAGAGCAAGATGCTGGAGAAAATACTCGGTCTTGCAGCCAACCGAAAAGCCCTCATGCTTGGAAAGATCAAGTCTGATTCGGGAACATTCCTCCTCCATGCCCTGCCCTCCAAGGTCCGAGACAGCCTGCCGGCAGAGGTTCAGAGCCTCATCGAACGGCAGATTGAGGTCTCCGGAGAACTCACCGTCACCTGGGCCGATGACATCCGCCATGGACGATCCGAAACCCTCTATGAGCTGGTGACGGATGAAACATCCAAGCACAAATTCAACCTCCATTTCGTCGGCGATCCTACCTCCCTTATGTCTGGTTCCAAAATCAAGGTTAAGGGAGTCGCCCTCGACTCCGAGATCGGCTTGGCCGCGGGAGGAGGTCCCAGCGTAAAAACGCTGTCCGCAGCATCCACTTCCACCGCTGCAGTCCAGCAGGCAATCGTTCTGGTAGGAAATTTCCTGGACAGCGCCGTCCCCTGCACGACGGCCGACATCCATGCCCGGATGTTTACAAACAGCGATTCCATCCACAATTACTATCAGGAAACCTCCTTCGGCCAGGCCAGCTTCTCCGGAGATACCTATGGGCCCTACACCATCAATTACAGCAGCAGCTCGACAGATTATACGGGATGGGCAAACGCCCTAGACCAAGCAGCCACGGCAACCGGCGTCAATCTGGCCAACTACAACCGAAAGGTTTACGTCCTAACCCCCAACGGAACCAGATATTCCGGGTACGGACTCTATGGGGGCAACCCAAGTCGGGCCTGGATTTATCACTGCGATTGGCCCGATCTGTACGCCCATGAACTCGGGCATAATTTCGGGTTGCAGCATGCCTCCACTCCATCATCCGAATATGGCGACTTTTCATGCGTCATGGGTTACAGTCAAGTGGGTCTGCGGCAGCTCAACGCACCCCATAAAGTTCAGACCAACTGGGTCCCGTCGTCGCGGGTGCAGACAGTGACCTCCAGCGGGACATACCAACTTTCACTCCTGGAGCAGACGAACGGATCCTCTATCCAGGTGATCAAGATCCCTAAAACCGATACCAACGAGTATTACTATCTTGGATACCGCAGCCCTGTGGGTTTCGATGCAACGGGGTTGTCCACCTCCTATGGAGATTATCGGGACACGACCGACGTGCACAGCTGCTGCGGGTCCAGCGGCAACACGAACCTTCTTGGGGTTCTGAGAGACGGATCCAGCTTCAACGATCCCATCAACGGAGTCAGCATCCTGCAGACCGGACACGATGCAACGGCTGGAACGGCAACCTTGTCGATCACCACCACCGGAGCACCCTGCACATCCAACGCGCCGACGGTCGCCGTTTCTCCTTTAAGCGGCAGCGGGGGTGCCGGAACAAGCCTCACCTATAACCTGAGCCTCACCAATCAAGACAGCTCCGTCTGCGGAAATGTGACCTTTTCTCTCGCCGCTTCTGTCCTGCCATCTGGATGGTTGTCGACCTTTTCCCCATCCTCCCTGCAGATTGCACCTGGGGCATCCGGCACATCCACCTGGACCATCGACATTCCCGCAGGAGTACCCGATGGCAGCTATCCCATCCAGGCAACAATCGCCGATGTGGCAAATGTCGGGCATGGCACCTTTGCCGATGCCACCGTGGTTGCCTTAACCGATTCCAGCCCACCGACCGTCAGTATGACCTCCCCCCTGGACGGTTCCTCCATCCTCTCAAATGGACAGGTTAAAATTTCTGTCTCGGCTTCCGATAATATCGGCATCACCAAGGTCGAGGTCCGAATCGACGGCGCACTCAAGGCAACCTTGTCCTCGATGCCGTATGCGACGACCTGGAATGGCAAGAGGGCAGCTAAAGGCCCGCATACCATTCAGGCCACCGCCTATGATGCGGCCGGGAATAATGCGTCAGCGTCGGTGACCGTGGTTCGATAGGATCAGGCGTCGTACCTCTTAAAACCACGGCCTGTGTTGAAGTGTGTGCTCCGGTAGGTCGTCCCGCTCCACCACACGCCATGCAACAGATCCGGTAGGCGGTCACCGTTGAGATCCATGGCTCGCATCCCGAAATCGCTGCCGTCCAAGCTAAAGGCAGAGTAGGGTGGGCCATTCGGTAGGGCCTCCACCCAGATGTCATCCCTCGTAAAGCCACCGCCGCGAGTGTTGAGGTATGCGCTCCGGTAGAGTACCCCACCCCACCACAACACCTGCATCAAATCCGGCGTGCCGTCCCCGTTGAGGTCCATCACCCGCATCCCGGCATCCTTGTTATCCCAGACGAAGGCGGACGAGTAGGGGACGTTGGGCAAAGCAGCGACCCAACTGTCGTCCCTCACAAACCCGCTGCCGGTGTTGATGAACGACGATTTGCGGGCCGCACCACCCCACCACCCCGCTTGCAGCAGGTCCGGCTTACCGTCATTGTTCAGATCGACGATCCGCATCCCGGAATCGTACGTCTCGTTCCACCTGAATTGCGGGTAAGGCTCTCCATTGATTCCCAGCGCAACCACCCACTCGGGGTGGCTCTCCAACCCGCGGCCGGTATTGATGAACGCGCTCTGGTAGAGAGTTCCATACCAATAGATCGACTGCAGCAGATCCGGCAGACGGTCACCGTTTAAGTCCGTGATCCGCATCCCAGCATCCACCCCATTCCAGCTAAACTGGTTCCAGCCGTCACCCGGCGCCTTCAGATTCGCCACCCAGCTGTCGTCCCTCTTAAACCCGCTGCCGGTGTTGATGAGAGCCGTCTTATAGGTCGTGACACCCCAATAGACCGACTGCAGCAGATCCGGCAAGCCATCACCGTTCAGATCCATCACGCGCATCCCGGAATCGGATCCATTCCAGCTGAACTGGTCCCAACTGCTGCCCTCGCCCTTGAGATCCGCCACCCAACTGTCGTCCCTCACAAGACCACTGCCGGTGTTGATGAACGCGCTCTTGTAGAGAGTTCCATACCAGTACAACGATTGCAGCAAATCCGGACGCCCGTCATTGTTCAGATCCACAATCCGCATCCCCGCATCCGTCCCATTGAAGCTAAAGGCAGAGTAGGGCGGCCCGTTGGGCAATGCCGCCACCCAGCTGTCGTCCCTCTTAAAACCGGTGCCAACGTTGATGTACACGCTCTTGTAGAGGGTGCCGTTCCACCATGCCGCCCGCAGCAAGTCCGGCAGCCCATCGCCGTTAAGGTCCAGGGTCCGCGTGCCGGCGTCCACCCCATCGACGCTGAAATAATTTTCAACCACATTGACCGTTATCCCGACCCTCTGGCTGGCCGTCAACGTTTGGGTCTGCTGTCCGCTCCCGGTCTTTTCAAACAGCGCAAGCTCGCTGACGTACGCGTAATGCCAGCTTGGAAAACCATTGTAGACACTCTGAATCCCAAACACCTTGACGTACTGGACCTTCACAGGGTCAATCGCTAAATCGAATATTTGGCTCGACGTCAGCCCGCTTTTCTCCAATAAGGGAAACCAGTTCAGCCCATCCAATGAACCCCAAATCTTAAAGGCAGATTGATGAATGGTAGTGAGATAGTCGGGCCCGTACCGCGTGTCGTAGACAATCCGATCAATCTCCTTGATCCCCCCTAAATCCAACCTCAGCCAATCCCCACTGCCGTCGGCATTCCCGCCAACCCAACCAAACGCCTCGTCCCCATACAAACCATCCGCGGCCCTTGGCTCGCCGTAGCCAGCATAGGCTGATGATGACGCCCCCTTAGCGCCCGCAGCTACATTCCCACCCCCTTGGCTGTCTGGCAACACTCCATCCGCCACCGTGAAGGAGACCGTGTAGTCGCCCACCTGCGAGGACTTTGGTGCCCAGGTAAACAGACCGGTGGACTTGTCCAGGCTGGCACCCGAAGGCAGGTTCGCTGCGGAAAAGTTCAGCGCATCCCCATCCGGATCCGTCGCCGAGAGCTTCATGCTCAAGAGGAACCCCACCGTGACGATCTTCTCCCCCATGGGCGACAGAACAGGGGAACGGTTGACGTTCTTCACGGTGATCGTGATCTCTTCGGATGTCGTCAAGGAACCGTCGCTCACCGTGAAGCGCACCCCTCCATAGGTCCCCGCCTGCGTGAAGGTCGGCTGCCAGCTGAAATTCTGAGAGGCCGCATCAAAGGTTGCACCCTGCGGGAGATTACTCGCCGAGTAGCTCAAGGAATCTCCATCGGGGTCACTCGCACTCACCGTGAAAGAGAGCAGCTGATCCTCGTCTACCGCCTGCGAACCGATGGGATTTAAAACCGGAGGTCGGCCATTCCTCACCGTGATGCTCATCAAGGAGGAATTCCCCGTCTTTCCGGAGGAATCGTATGCCTTGGCCTGAAGCGCATGAACTCCATCGATGGCAGTCCTCGTATCCCAAAGAACCTCATAGGGAGCCGTGCTGTCTGTGCTGACCAGTTTGTCGTCCACATAGAACTCCACTCGGGCGACCGCCACGTCATCCGTTGCCGCAGCGATCAGAGTGGCCAGGCCCGATACGGTAGAACCCTGCGCCGGTGCAGTCAGGCTCGCGGTAGGCGCCGCCGCATCCTTCCCATTTTCCACCGGCGTGGGGGGGGTTGGATCCCCCGCCGCAGGAGGGGTTGGATCTCCCGCCGTCGGGGGTGTCGGGTCTCCCGACACAGGGGGCGTTGAACTTGTCGGCGGAACGTAAGGCAATACAATGATCGGCTGCGAACTAATCTGGGAGCTGCTTCCTTGGGAACTGTTTCCTTGTAGAGTATTGGTAGCGGGAGCGCTGTAGACGGGGATCGTATCCCGTTCAATTCTCGCACTGCTGTTGTAGGAACTCCCTGCAGGAATCGCTCCGCTGCCGCCCATCGAATCTCCCTGAAAAGGTGTAGCCGGCCTATTTACCCAACGATCCTCTGCTTGATTCGTAGATCCATGCACACTGCTCGAACTAGAGGAGCCATAGCCCTGCTGGTTGGGATAACTTCCGCTAGGAACAAAGGTCTCTGCGCCCGTCGGCGGTAAGAAGCCAACGCCGTCCTTGTCTGCACTGCCGTTGACCGGATGGGTGATCGAGATTTCTGGGCGTACAGCACTGGAACTCTGCAAGGCTTGCACCGAGGTTTTTAAAAGGCCCAAGCAAATAGGCAAAATTAAAGACAGAGAACCGATTTCAAACCATCGGCCGTCTTGGTTGTTCATCGCTGTTCCACTTTTTTCTGATCCATCTTTTTCCTCAATGCTCCTTGTACTTGTAAGCATACCATCCATTGATTCGTTTTGTTCTAAGTTTGCATCCTTTTTATCGATGTGGACGTTTGGATTCTTGCATTTGTTCCATAATAGAAAAACACGGGCGAGGGGGTGATTCTAGAGGGATTCTAGAAATTTGTAGCCGACGTTGCGGACGGTGTCAATAAGGGAAGCGTACTTGGGGCCTAGCTTGGCCCGGAGGCGGCGAATGTGCACATCGACGGTGCGGGTACCACCGATGAAGTTGTAACCCCACACCTGGTTCAACAGCTGATCCCGGCTGAAGACACGGCTCGGATGCGCGGCGAGAAATTTAAACAGCTCAAACTCCTTATAGGTCAGTTCCAGGGGCTCACCATCCAGCAAGACCTCGTATCGGTCGATGTTAATCTCCAGGGCCCCGATGCGCTTTCCCGTGCCGGGCCCCAGATGGTTGAGCCGGGAGAGCAAGAATCGAATACGCGTCTCAATCAGCTCCGGAGAGGCCGGCAATAACAGGAAGTCTTCCAATCCGGTGAGGGTACGCAGCTCTTTCAATTGATCTTCCCTCAACAGGACAACCAAGGGCAGCTCCTTGCAGGACGGATTTCTCCGCACCTGATCGACCAAATCCCGCAACCGAGTCGACTGGGTGGCGTCCACCAAGCCCAAGACAAACCGCCCTTTCTTCTCCGCCAGGCGCTCCAGATCGTCGAACTCCCCAGAGGTCGCGTGGAAACCTTGCTTCAAGAGGTGGCTCTTCACACGTCTCGATTCAGGACCTTCAGGCCCGATGAGCAGCAGCGAATCCATCAAGCCTCCCGGTACTGGTTTGTAATCGGCATCCGGCGGTCCTTGCCGAATGCCAACGGCGTAATCTTGATACCGATCGGCGCCTGCCGTCTCTTGTATTCGTTGGCATCGATCATCCGAAGAACCCGATTCACATCGCCCCTCCCGAACTTGAGCCTGCGACGGATCTCACCGGCCGGCAGACGCTCTTCCACGTAGGCCTTGATGATAAAATCCAGCCGTTGGTAGGGAGGAAGAAGATCCTGATCCCGTTGATTGGGCCTCAACTCCGCAGTCGGCGGCCTGCTAAAGACAGACTCCGGAATGACCTTCCGGCCGAAGAACCGATTGGCCGTTCGGCTTAGACGATAAACCCACGTCTTGGGAACATCCTTAATGACCGCAAACCCGCCCGCCATGTCGCCGTACAACGTGCAGTACCCCGTCGAGAGCTCCGATTTATTCCCCGTTGCCAGCACCAGCCACCCGAACCAGTTGGAAAGGGCCATCAATAGTGTACCGCGAATTCTCGCCTGCAGGTTCTCGGCCGTCACCCCTTGCGGCATTTGCCCTACCCCATCCCGGAGAGAATGCAGGGCCGCCTCGAACATCCGTTCAATCGAAATCTCCAAGAACTGGGCCTTAAGGGCCTGAGCGACCTTGCGGGCGTCCGCCTGTGTACCGCCCGACGAATAACGAGAGGGCATGGAAACGCAGGTCACCTCCTTTTTGCCTAAGGCGGCTACCGCGATGGCCGCCGTCAGCGCGGAGTCAATCCCCCCGCTTACCCCTAAGACCACGTGAGAAAAACCATTCTTCAAAACATAGTTGCGCAGGCCAAGAACCAGGGCTTGAAAGATCTCGACATCCGGATCCAGCGGACGGGCCGACTGACTTAAGCCCCCCCTTGCGCTAGAGAGCTTGCCGGACACTCGAATCGAAATGACCCGACTCTCCCTTTCAGGCCTTGGCCTCGTCATAAACGGGACCTCCACCAGGTACAACCCTTCCTGAAACTGAGGGGCCCGAAAGGTGATTCGGCCAGAGGGATTGGCCACCAAGCTGCCACCGTCAAAAACCAACTCATCTTGACCGCCGATCAGGTTCACATAACAAATCCAGCTCCGATAGTCCTTCGCACGACGACTGATGAGCTGTTCTCGCTCCCTTCGCTTTCCAGCGTAGTAAGGAGAAGCGGAGATGTTCACCAGCAGCCCAGCCCCAGCAGCGGCCGCCTCTTGGCAAGGGCTTTCCCTGACCCAGATGTCTTCGCAGATGGATACGCCCACCCGCGCTCGGCTGGGCCCGATCTCTAACACGAAGGGGCGACTACCCGCCGTAAAATATCTCTTCTCATCAAAAACTCCGTAATTGGGCAACATCATCTTGTGGTAGCAACCCCGCACCCGACCGTTCTGCAAAACAGCTGCCCCGTTGTAAAGTGAACCCTTTGAATCCCGGTCCACGAAACCTACGATCGCCGTCAAACCCCGGACCGAGGCGGCCAAGCAGTTCACAGCCCTGAGGTTGTCCCTGATGAAGGTCGACTTGAAGAGCAAATCCTCAGGGGGATAGCCGGTGATTGCCAGCTCTGGAAAGAGGACCAGGTCCGCCCTGGCCTTCCCGGCCCGGGCCAAGAAGGCCGCGATCTTCTCGCTGTTTCCCGGAATGGCTCCGACGGCAACGTTCAGTTGAACCAGCGCAACCCGCAGATGATCTTTCATAGAGCCGCAATGGTAAGATCCGATTGGTCGGCCTTTTCAATCAACTCCGGCATGTTAAACAAGAGTACCCGTCCCCCTTCCACTCCGATGCAAGCGATCTGCGCCTCCTCCATCGCCCGCAAGGTTTCCAGACCCACAACTGGAATATCAAACCGCATGTCGTGCTCCATCTCGCAGCTCTTCACCACCACACATCCTGAGCCGGCGATCGCCCCTGCCCGACGGATTGTTTGATCCGTCCCCTCCATGGCCTCTACCGCCACTACGGCCTTGCGCCGGACAACGATTGTTTGTCCGATACCCAATCCCGCCAGCTGCCGGGCAATCTTAGCGCCGTACGCCAAATCCTGGCGCTCTTCCTCTGAAGGCTTACGCCGCGTCAATACCCCGGCCGACGGGATCCACTGTTTCAGGAAGGTCCCCGAATGAAGGATCCGGAAACCCTGCGATTCCAGATAGCGCACCGCCATTTTCATTGCAGAGGCCCCGGAATGGTCCGGCAAGAACTTGAACAGCTGCTGCACCACGCTGTCGAACTTACCCTCCCCCTGCAGGAGTCGCTCCGGCCGGATCTGCCCCACCAGGATCAACTCCTGAACCCCGCTCTGTTTCAATAATCTCGGCACGCTCCCGATTTCAGAAAAGGAAACCCAATGCATCGCATCCACCTCCCGCTCCAAGGAAGGATCGGTCTCCTCTTTGAGGCCAACCGCAATGACCTCATACCCTAGCGCCTTCGCCGCCCGAGCGACATGGATCGGGAAGGATCGGTTTCCAGCAATCAGTCCGAGCTTAGGCATATCCCCTTAAAAGTACAAAAGGCCGGCCCCGCAAGGGGCTGGCCCGATCGGGCACTTCAGGAGGCCGAGCGGGCCACCCCAAAGCAGGATCGGCAACTACAGCTTCTCGTCTCCCTCCAGAAGAGCAAACATGAGATCCGCCTCTGCCGCCACCTTGCCCTCCACATAGGACCGGGTCCGCATCTGGCCGGTTTTGGAGCGCAGCCTCAACACCTCGGTTTCCAAGATCAACGTATCCCCGGGCAGCACCGTGCGACGGAATTTCACATTGTCCATCGCAACAAAGTAGGCGTACTTGCCAAGATTCTCCGGTTTATTCAGCAAGAGGATTCCGGACAGCTGGGCCAACGCCTCGATGATCAGGACCCCCGGCATCACCGGACGCTTCGGGAAATGGCCTTGGAAGAAGGGTTCGTTGATGGTCACGTTCTTAACTCCTACCGCTCTCTTGTCCGGCACCAATTCGGTCACCCGATCCACCAACAAAAAGGGATAGCGGTGCGGGAGGATCCTCTCGATGGCGTGAATGTCCAGCGACTTGGCCTCCGGTTCGACGTGCTGAGCCTGAATGCCGCTCTCCTTGCCGCGCTCAATCACCTGCCGAAGCCTCTGAACGAGCTTCAAGTTCAAGGCGTGGCCGGATCGAATGGCCATGACATGTCCCTGGATCGGCCGGCCTAAAAGATAGAGATCTCCGATGAGATCCAACACCTTATGCCGCACAAACTCATCGGGGTATCGGAGGTGGTTATTGACCACTCGACCGGTAGGTTCGATCACGACCGTGTTCTCGTATGTCGCCCCTCTGCCCAATCCGACCTTGCGCAGTGCCTCCACCTCCTGGGCCAAACAGAAGGTTCGGGAGGAAGCCAGCTCCTTCTCAAACAACGCAGGGGTTACGTCCGAGGCGAAGAATTGCGCCGAAAGGGTGGGAAACGGGTAGCTTAATGTATAGGAAACTCGAAACGTCTCGGCTGGGAAGATGGCCACGGCTGCCAAGCCTTCCTCCACCCAGACCGCCTCCCGCACCAGGATCGGCCGGCGGGAGGCCGCTTGTTCCTGAATACCGACCCGTTTGAAAATCTCCACAAATGGGTAAGCCGAGCCATCCAGGCCCGGCACCTCTTCCCCCTCGATCTCGACCAATAGATTATCGATGCCGCATCCGAAGCAACCAGCCATGAGATGCTCAATGGTGTGGACCTCTACCACCCCGTTTCCGACCGAGGTCCGGCGGGGACGGCGCCCCAAATCCAGGATGCTCGTGACCGAAGCGGCCACCGGCCTTGATCCGGCAAGGTCCGTCCGAACGAAAACGATTCCGCTGTCCGGCGAGGCCGGTTTAAACTGCACGCGGACCGACCGACCGGTGTGGAGCCCAACCCCCTCCACTCGCGCGGGCCGCCGGATGGTCTGCTGCCTTTCCACCTCTTCCATCATGAAGTGTGCTTCTCCATCGATTCTAAACGCCTCTGCAACTGTTGAACCTTGTCGAAAAGCTCCGGAAGGCGCTGCACAGCGGCATTGACCCGCTTCGCCCTGGCATGAGGCTTCGCAGGATATCCCCACACATTGGTGTTGGGCGGAACCGACTTCGATACCCCCGCCTGCGCCCCCACCATCACGTTGTCTCCAATGGTGATGTGGCCGACCACCCCCGCCTGACCGGCCAGGACCACATTCCTCCCAAGCTTTGTGGACCCGGAGATGCCGGCCTGCGCCACAATGATGGAGTTGGGTCCGACCTCTACGTTGTGGGCAATCTGCACGAGGTTATCGATCTTCGTTCCTTTGCCGATGATGGTCTTCCCGAAACGGGCGCGGTCGATGGTGACGTTGGCCCCGATCTCCACATCGTCCTGAATGGCCACCGTTCCAATCTGAGGAATCTTGTGATGAATCCCCTGAACGGTGGCAAAGCCGAAACCGTCGGATCCGATGGATGTCCCAGAGTGAATGATGACCCGGTGCCCAATCTCTACCTTCTCCCGGATGGAAACGTTGGGGTAGATCAGGCAATCGTTCCCGATGCGGGTTCGGCGGCCGATGTAACAACCC
>JAHFFF010000037.1 GCA_023248095.1 Candidatus Omnitrophota bacterium
GGGGCTGGCGGCCGGAAAAGCGCTGGATCTAGCAGAGGCGGCCCCGCTGGAAGGGCACGACTGCCGGATCGTCGGCTCCACCGGCTATGAGATCCTCCGCGGTTCTCAGGTGGTGGTGGTTACCGCCGGCATGGCCCGCAAACCGGGGATGTCCCGCAGTGATCTTTTAGAGGCCAACGCCAGGATCGTTGGCTCCATCATCCCGCAGGTGGCTGTCAACGCCCCCGACGCCATTCTGATCGTTGTGACCAACCCGCTTGACATCATGACCTATCTGGCTTGGAAGCTGACCGGCTGGCCGGCGGAGCGAGTGATGGGGATGGCGGGGGTCTTGGATTCGGCCAGGCTTCGGTTCTTTGTCGCGGAGAAGCTGGGTGTATCCGTCAAAGAAGTGCACGCCCTCGTGATGGGCGGCCACGGCGACAGCATGGTCCCCTTGCCGCGGTACACGACCGTCTCCGGCGTTCCGATCACCGAGTTCCTCAAACCGGCCGAGGTGGACCAGCTGATGCAGCGAACCCGCGACGGCGGCGCCGAGGTGGTGAAGCTGCTCAAGAGCGGCAGCGCCTTCTACGCGCCGGCCAGCTCCTCCGCGGATATGGTGCAGGCCATCCTCAATGACGAGCATCGGGTTCTGCCGGCCTGCGTCCACCTGAGCGGCCAGTACGGATTGAAGGACGTCTTCTGCGGCGTGCCGGTCCGGTTGGGAGCCAAAGGGGTTGAGAAGATCGAGCAGGTTTCTCTCACCGATTCGGAGAAGGCTGCGCTGAAGGCTTCTGCAGAAGGGGTCCGGCAGGAGATGCAGGCGCTGGACGAGCTTCTCCAGAAGGCTCCCGCTTAAAAACCACCTCATGCGTTTTCTCGAGCATCAGGCTAAGAAACTCCTCTCCTCCTGGGGAATTCCGATCCCCCGCAGCGGCCTCCTGACCCGGCCCTCTCAATTGTCCTCAGCCGTTCGGAAGGCCGGCGGTTATCCCGTGGTCCTGAAGGTGCAGGTCTATGCGGGCGGACGCGGCAAGGCCGGCGGGATCGTCAAGGTTGCGGATCTTTCGAAGGCTCGGGCCGCCGCAAAGGAACTGTTGGGCAAACGCTTGGTGACCGCGCAGACCGGTCCTGAAGGGGTGCCGGTCAAGTCCCTTCTTGCGGAGCAGGGACTGACGATCCTGAAGGAATTTTACGTCAGCGTCCTGATCGACCGGTCCCGCCAGGTCCCGATCGTGGTCGCCGCCCGCGAGGGTGGGATCGCCATCGAGGAACTGGCGAAGGAACATCCCGAGGAGATTCTTACCACGCCGTTCGATCCCTTCCTGGGGCTTTTGTCCCATCAGTCTCGCCGGATTGTCACTTGGCTGAGGATCCAGGCGGAGCATCGGGAGGCCGCGGCGAAGCAACTGCTCAAGCTGGCCAAGGGATTCTTTTTGACGGACGCCTCCCTCGTGGAGGTCAATCCCTGGGCGCTGACGAAGGAACAGGGGATGCTGGCGCTGGACGCGAAGGTCACCGTGGACGACAACGCCCTGTTCCGCTACCCGGAGTTGGAGCGGATCAAGACTGCCGACGCCGATACGCCGAGCGAGGCGAAATCCCGGCAGATCGGGATCAGCTACGTCGGGCTGAGCGGCTCCATCGGCTGCATGGTCAACGGCGCGGGACTTGCGATGGCCACGATGGACTTGATCAAGCTGAACGGGGGAGAGCCGGCCAACTTCCTGGATGTCGGAGGCGGTGCCGACGTGAACCAGGTCCGCGAGGCCTTCAAGCTGATCGTGGCCGACCGGAAGGTGAAGGCGATTCTGGTCAACATCTTCGGCGGGATCATGAAGTGCGACGTGATCGCGCAAGGGATCCTCTCGGCGGCTAAGTCGATGAAGATCAAGGTCCCGCTGGTGGTCCGCCTGGAGGGGACCAACGTCGAGATCGGCCGGAAGATGCTGGAAGATTCCAAGCTTGGCTTCATCACCGCCTCCGATATGGATGAGGCGGCGAAGAAAGTGGTGAAGGCCGCCTGCCGATGAAAGCGTGGGGTCAGGTCTTGCATTGCAACATTCGATGTGTGATTGCAAGACCTGACCCCAAGGTGTAGAGGACATGTCCATACTAATAGACAAGAACACGCGGGTCATTGTGCAAGGGATCACCGGCAAGGCAGGTTCGTTCCATGCCGCACAGATGCGGGCGTACGGGACCCAGGTGGTCGGGGGGGTGACTCCCGGCCGTGTAGGTTCCCAGTGGGAGGGTCTGCCGATCTTCGATGGTGTTGCGGAGGCGGTTGCTGAAACCGGCGCCACCGCCACCTGCATCTTCGTTCCCGCCGCATCCGCCGACGCAATCCTGGAGGCGGTGGATGCGGGACTACCGCTGATCGTGGTGATCACCGAGGGGATCCCCATTCAGGATATGCTGCGGGTAAAAACCTGGCTGAAGCGGGGTCCGACCCCGAAGGGTCAGACCCTGGAGGGTCTGACCCCACCAGTGATCGTCGGCCCCAATGGCCCGGGAGTCATCACCCCCGGGCAGGCCAAGATCGGCATCATGCCGGGCTACATCCACAAGCCGGGTCCGGTCGGGGTGATCTCTCGTTCGGGCACCCTCACCTATGAAGCGGTCTGGCAGTTGACGAAGCTGGGCCTGGGCCAATCCACCTGCGTCGGGATCGGCGGCGACCCCCTGCCGGGCACCGGATTTGTGGAGGTCCTGCGGGCCTTTGAGAACGATCCCGAGACCAAGGCGGTGGTCCTCATCGGCGAGATCGGCGGGACCGCCGAAGAAGATGCGGCCGCTTTCATCAAGAAGCAGATGTCCAAGCCGGTGGTTGCCTTCGTTGCAGGTGCCACGGCCCCGCCGGAGAAGCGGATGGGGCATGCCGGCGCGGTGATTGCGCAGGGACAGGGGACCCACGCCTCCAAGGTTCAGGCCCTCAAAGCCGCCGGCGTTTCGGTCGCAGAAAATCCTGCGGTCATCGGCCGGACCCTGGCACGCATGCTGGAAAAACTTCAGGTCCAGGTTTAGCCCCCAGAGGAGTTCAAGCATGAATACGATCCGAAGATGGTTTTGGGTTTCAGGACTTGGGTTAACGGGGTTACTGGTCTTTCAGTTGCTTTCCGGGCAGGTTTTTGCGGAGACGGTCGAGTTGGTGACCTACTATCCGGCTCCGGGTGGAGAAAATCTGCACGCGCAGAGCTTGACGGTGGGGACGGACTACGCGGGTGAAATTCCGAACGACGGAGAGGCGCTGGTATTCCGGAGGCTTTGGATCGGTGACGGATTCAACGCAGCCGGCGTCCGGGATTGGTCACTTCGCGTGGTGGGGCAGGATGATGCGCTCAGCAAGGTGGTGTTCGTACCGGGTCAGAATGTGGTGGCAGGCGCTCCTTTCCCGAGCATGTTTGTAGGGATCGGGACGACCAACCCCCAACAGCTTTTGCATGTACGGCAGGATCAAGGGGATGAGGCGTATGTTTTGGTTGAAGGGACGGGTGTTGCGGACGGGAATTTTTCCGGATTAGAACTACGGTCGGTGGAAGCGGTGCCCAGGGTTTGGCAATTAGGGCATAAGCGGGAGAATTCCGCCGGCATAGCGGACCGGAACGACTTTCAGATCGCATACCGGGATGAAAGCAACAACTGGTTTCGCCGTTTGACCATCAAGAATAACGGGAATGTGGGAATCGGAGTGAACAATGCGGACCAATCCAAGCTGCACATCCAGGAAAGCACAAGCGGGATCTGGGGAATCCGGATAGCGAACCGGGACAACAGCAGGAACTGGGTGATCGGGGTGGATTCGGTGACAGTGGGGGATGGAAAATTTTGGATCGGGGATGTGACGGTCGGGGCGGGGCGTTTCGGCATCGACACCGTGGGGAATGTCGGGATCGGCACACCGAATCCGACGGGGGTGGCTTCTCCGGGGAACGGGGTAACGACGGGAAATTTGGATGTGAACGACATCTGGCTGCGCAGCGTCAACCATTGGGCGAGCCAAGTCACCAGAACCGGCAGTTACACGGGCAACGGCGTTGCAGCCACTCAGGCGTTCAACATCGGTTTCACTCCCAAGGCCGTTACCCTGATCTCACCCACCGGGCCGCTGCACATCGTGAAGTTCGACAGCATCCCGACCAACAATGCTTTCGTGACGCAGCCGGCCGGTGTGAGCTATGGAAACGCGGGGATCACCATCGTGGCGAATGGGTTCCAGGTGACCGGGACCTCCAACCAGAACACCGTGATTTATTACTTTTCGGCCACCTCGTAGAAGGCAGGATCCTACTTCGTTTGGCCGGTGAAGGTGAAGCCCTTGATGAGAAGGGCCGGGGTGACGGCAGAGGAAAATCCCTGCGCGGGGTCGGCGATGAGGGATCTCTCCCGGGAAACCGCCAGGATGTTGGAGAAGGCCTTTAGGATGGACTGAGTAAAACGCAGGTTCTTCACCGCCCCGACCACCTTTCCCTTTTCAACCAAAAATGTTCCATCTCGCGTCAAGCCAGTCATCAGCGCTTCTTGAGTATTCAGAAGGCCGTTCACGTAATGAAACCGGGTGATCCAAAGGCCCCGATCCATCTTCTTGAGGAGCTCGGCATGCGGGGTCGCGCCAGGGGCGACGAACAGGTTGGTCGCGATGGGGCCCTCGAACTCATCGTAGGGAAGGGCGTGGCCGGTGGACTGGCGATGGTACAGCTTGGCGTAATGGCTGTCGTACACGATGCCGGCCGCTGTGCCCTCCTTGATGAGGGCCACCTGCTGTTTGGGCACGCCCTCCAGATCGAATGGGACCGCCAGCCCCGTTGCATCGGAACCGTCATCGGTGATGGAAACCAGCTTACCCATGATCTGTTCCCCGATCCGGCCGGTCATGAAACTGGTCCGCTCGACCAACTGCTTGGCGCCGAATCCGATGTAGGCAAGCCACTCCACCAGCTCTGCCACGGCCTCCGGCTCCAACAGAACAGGGTATCTTCCCAGGCGGATCGATTTGGGATCTCTGTTCTTCCGGCAGAAATCCAGGGCCCTGGCCAGCAGGGCTTTCTCGTCCAGGGCCTCAATGTCGCGGAAGGCCTGAGCGGCGAAACCGGAGGTCCCCTCCTGTGTGGCGACCAGGCGCAACCCGCCGATGGAAAAGGGCTGATACTGGACCAGGCCGCGGGAGCCGACCACCGCGAGCTCATTCTCCCCGATGACGGAAGAGCCGGCGAGATCCGTCCCTTTTTTCTTTGCCAAGTCCCACAATCGGCGGATCATCTGGACGATCTCTGTGAGGGGGCGGTGGACCGTTGCGGGGAAGTAGGTGGTGACCTTCGGGGTCGGGTGCGTGTGGGGGGCGGTGTGGAAAGCCGGGACGATGTGCTTGCCGGAAAGCCGCGCGATGGCCATGGCCGATTCAACCGCCTTGGCCAAGGACTCCTGTCTAAGCGAAGAGGTGGTGGCGACTCCTGCCCGGCCGGCGCAGGCAACCTTCACCCAAACGGTCAAATCTTCCTCATGCAGGTTCTGGTGGATCCGCCCGTTGGCAAACCGCAGGGTCGTCTGCCCGCCGCGTTGAACGGCCAACAGGGTTTCATCGGCAGGGGAATCCTTGGCCGCCTGCCTCAGGGCGTCGACGATCCGGGACTCACCGAGAAGCATAGTGGCCCACCTGAACCTTTTCGAACCGGGCCGGAGAGGCGCCGTGTCCCACGTGCATGATCTGCACCGGTTCCCCCTTCGCGCAGTTGGGTACGCCATAGAGCTGCCAATCCCCTTTGCCGGTAACCCCGCTGCAGGAGTTCCAGAACTCCGGCGTGATGCCGGTATACAGTGGGTTGCGCAGGACCTGGCCAAGCCGGCCGTTCTTGATCTCCCAGGCGATCTCCGTGCCGAACTGGAAATTCAGGCGACGGTCGTCAATGGACCAACTCTTGTTGGTCGCCATCAGGATCCCTTTGCGAGTGTCACGGATAAGCTCCGCCAGCGTTCCGGTGCCGGGCTCGAGGCTCACGTTGGTCATCCGCACGATCGGCACCGCATTCCAGCCGTCGGCTCGCATTGCACCTGAAGATGCCCGGCCGATCTGTGTGGCCGACTCCCGCGAGCTTAAATATTCGATGAAGATGCCGTCCCGGATGATGGGCACCCGCTGAGCCGGGACCCCTTCGTCGTCGTAGCCGAAGGTGCCGCAGCCCAAGGGCAGCGTGGCATCCGCCGTGATGTTGACCAGCTTCGAGCCGTAGCGGAATTTATTCAGCAGGTCCGGAGTGAGGAAGCTTCCCCCGGCAAAGGAAAGCTCCAACCCCAGCGCCCTGTCCAGCTCCACCGGGTGCCCGCAGGATTCGTGGAGCTGCAGGATCAGTTGATCCGGCATGAGGATCACCGTGGAGGTTCCAGCGGGACATTCCTTTGCCCTCAGCAGGGTCACCGCCTCCTTCCGCACCCGGGCTGCCTGCCCGACGAAATCCAGCCCCTTGACGTACTCGTAGCCGGCCTGCGAAAGGGAGGAGGAATTGGCGGTAGGATAAGAGCGCCGCTGCACCTCATTGGCCAGCACGGCGGTGGCCTCCAGCATTCCGCCCGATTCGATGATCTGCTGATCGATGAGGGATCCATCGGTGGAGCAGAAGATCTTGCGGGTTCGATAAAACTCCAGCATGGCAGTGGCCGTTCGGATATGGGAGTGGTCCTTTAGAACTTGAGCCGCCCACATCAGGTAGTCGATCTTCTTCTGCATCTCCACCTGAAAGGGATCCACCTCCAGGGGAGTGCGGTACTCTGCCTGGACTGGATGGACCGGATGGAATTTCACCTTGGCTTGAGAGTCCAATGCAACCGCCTTTGCCATCTCGATCGCCTTGTCTGCGGTGTGCTTGAGTCCCTCCGCATCGAAGCGACAAGAGGAGGCATGCCCCCAGACACCGTGGTAAAGGACGCGAATGGACACCCCTTCTGTGGTGGAGAGGCTCACGTGTTGGACCTGCAGGTTCTGAACCACCAGCTCCTCGTGCGCCTCCTCCACCCAGCGCAGGTCTGCGTAGTCCACGCCGCGGCGCTTGAGGGATTTGATGGTTTCCTGCAGGGAGGCGGAACTCTTCGCGTTCATGGCGGTTGCCCATACCCTACGGATTTTGGCCCCCGCTGTCAAGCGCACCTGCCATCCCGTCGCAGGGACATGTCACTGGTTAGGACCAGCTCGGGGTGATGGTGAGCAGGCTCCGGAGGACTGAGCGGGCAGGGTGTCCCTGACGGACAATAAGGTGAGGGACGAGCGATGGACGACGATGAGCGCAGCCGGCCTCGCTGGGATCGCCGTGCGAGGAATAACGAGCACACGTTTGGCGATGGGTCCGAGATGTGAGGACCCTGACCGACGAGGCCGACAGGCCGAGGAGACCGGCAAGCGTCCTGCGAACCCAGCACCCTGAGGTGGTCCTGGGCGGTGAGTTTGCTATAATGCCGCGTATGCCCTATACCCCTCTACGAGTGATGGAGGCCATCAACAGCGCTTTCCTGCGGATCGCCAAGGAGGAGGTCCTCAGGATGTTGGATCGGCAGGCGGCTCTCTCCATCAAGCACGGCATGTCGATGTTCACCTCCAAGGGGAAGCCGCGCGCGATCGATGTGCAGCTGCGGCCTTGGGTCATCGATCGGGCGCAGCGTCGGTTCTTCTATCGGGCGTGCCGGCTCCTCCGCAGCGCCCTGTCCAAGCTGATGCCGTTGTACCTGAGCGACCCGAAGGTTCAGCGGGTCCTCCCGCTGGATCCGACGGAGCACGAGTGGATGCTGCGCGCCAACGCCGGCGGCCCTCAGAGGCCGCAAGCGGTGCTGGATCGGCTGGATTCCACCGCCACGTTTGCCTGCTCCGATTGGCGCGACAACTTCTGGTTCCTCGAGCCCAATTCCGTCGGGATCGGGGGGATCCACTACATCCAGGCGACGTGTGAGCTGACCAACGACTGGGTCCTTCCGGCTTTACGCCAGTACCTTCCGGAACTGAGGATCAGTTTTCCCGATGATATCCGGCGAATCCTCCTCCACCTCATGATCCGGCACGCCAAGGCCATCGGCCGGCAGCTCAAGCGGGTCGCCTTCGTGGAAGACCAGTCGGTGAACGAAGGGACGGATGAATTCAGCTCCGTGGCCAAGCAGTTCAATCGCTGGGGTCTGCAGGCCATCACGGCGGATCCGCGCGACCTGGTCCTGCGCAGGGGGGAGTTGACGGTCAAGGGCAAGGTGGTGGACTTGATTTATCGAGATACGGAGATTACGGAGTTGTTTGAGATGGTGGGGAAGAAGTCCCCGCATCTGCTGAGCGGCATGCGGGAGGCCTTCGTCCGCAACCAGGTGATCTCCTCCATTGCCGGTGAGTTCGACCACAAATCCTGCTGGGAACTGTTCACCAATCCCGAGTTTGCCCATCATTTCACTTTGGGACAGAAACGATTGTTCAGGAAGCATCTCCTCTGGACCCGGTTGCTCTGGGAGCGCAAGACCACCAGCCGGGAGGGCCGAGCAGTGGATCTCTTTCCCTATGCCCGACGGAACCGCGAGAACCTCGTGATCAAACCGAACCGGGCCTATGGCGGGGAGGGGGTTGTTTTCGGTCACCAGGTCACCCAAGCGCAGTGGGAACGGCAGCTGGATTGTGCGGCCCGGCGTCCCTACAGTCACGTGATTCAACAGGCCACCGTGGTTCGGGCGGAGCTTTTTCCGGTTGCCTCGAAGGACGGCCGGGTCCGGCTGGAGCCGTACTACGCAGTCACCGGATTCGCCGCCACGCGGGACGGGATCGCCGTTCTGGGCCGCTCTTCCAAGGAGGCGGTGGTGAACGTCTCGCGCAAGGGAGGCCTCATCGCCATCTGGCAGCTCGGCTGAACCGCACGTCCGAACCGTTAACCCAAGATTGATTTCCGGTTGACAATTGACCCTGCTTGGAAGATAAGTAGGTACAAAGAGGAGGGAAGATGAAGCACCAGATCAGTGAGGTGGCGGAGCGGGTCCTGCAGGGCGGGGCCATCACCTTCCCGGAGGCGCAGCGCTTCATCGAGATGGAGGGCTGGCCGGAGGTGCTGGAGCTGGCTGCCCAGGCCACCCGGATCCGGGAGAAATTCACCGGCAAGGAGGTGGACCTGTGCGCCTTGGTGAACGCCAAGTCGGGCCAATGCTCGGAGGACTGCAAGTTCTGTAGCCAGTCCGGCCACTGGAACACGGACGTCTCCAGCTATCCTCTGATGGATGCGGGTCAGATCGTGGAACGGGCCAAGCAGGCGAAGGAGTTCGGCGCGAAACGTTTCTGCATCGTCACGGCAACGCGGGGATTGTCCGACCGGGACCTGCCGGTTCTCTGCGAGGCGGTCCGCCGGGTGAAGGAGGAGGTGGGCCTGGTGCCGGAATGCTCGCTCGGCTTCGTGACCGATGATCAATTGGAACAGCTGAAGGCCGCGGGGATGAGCCGGTACAATCACAACCTGGAAACGGCAGAGGGTCATTTCCCGAACATCTGCACGGCCCACACCTATCAGGACCGGTTGAATACACTCAAAATGCTGCGCCGGCATGGGCTGGAGATCTGCAGCGGTGGGATCTTGGGGCTAGGTGAGTCCAGACAGGAGCGTCTCCAGTTGGCCTTCGCGCTGGCGGAGCTGGATGTGGAATGCGCTCCCATCAACGTCTTAAATCCCCGGCCCGGCACCCCGCTGGAGGCGAATGCCCCGCCGGATCCGAAGGAGGTGGTGAAGACCATCGCCACCTTTCGATTCATCCTGCCTCGGGCGAAATTGGAGCTAGGCGGGGGGCGAGAAGTAAACTTGAGAGACTTCCAAGCGATGGCCTTTTTGGCAGGAGCTAATTCCTTGATCATCGGAGGATATCTCACAACCCGCGGTCGCCAACCCGCGCAAGATCTGCAGCTGCTGAAGGATCTCGGTTTTACCGTCTAGGCACGATCTTCCGGAGTTCCTCATGGACTTCTCTCTCGCAGGTAAACGGATTCTCGTGACGGGTGCTACCGGCGCCATCGGAAGCGCTGTTGTGGAGATTGCGCGCGAGTCCGGAGCCTGGGTGGGCGGTTCCTATTTTTCCAATGAGGAGAAGGCGCGGGAACTCAAGGCCAAAGGGGTTGTGATGGTGCGGACGGATCTCCGCCGGCCGGAGCAGGGGCGAGAGTTGATTCGGCAGATGCTGGAGCAGGCCGGGCATTTGGATGCGTTGGTGTATACAGCCGGGAACACACGAGATCGCACGCTGCTCAAGATGACCGATTCCGAGTGGGAGGATGTCATGAAATTACACTTGGATGGGTTGGCCTCCTGCTGCCGGGCCCTCCTGCCGAGTATGCAGGAACGCCGGCAGGGAAAGCTGATCGCGATTGGATCGCAGTCGGGCCTGACCGGCCGGGTGGGCCAAGCGAACTATAGCGCGGCCAAGGCGGCCACCGTTGGGTTCGTCAAAAGTTTAGCGAGAGAAGCGGGCCGATTCGGAGTGACCGCCAACGTTGTCTGCCCCGGCTTCATCGAATCCAAGATGACCCGGGGTACTCCGCCCGAGGCGTGGGAACGGGCTAAGGCCGCCTCTGCTCTCGGTACCATTTCTTCCGTCGAGGTGGTGGCTTCCTTTATTACCTGGATGCTTTCGGATTTATGCTTCGGGGTGACGGGCCAAGTTTTCCAACTGGATAGCCGGATCTTATAATGATGGGACAAGACCTGACCCCGCTACTCCGGGAGCTGGACGAGCTCGATCGACAAGGGCTGCGCCGTTCCTGCCGCCGGGTGGAGGCGGTGGAGGGTGGACGGATTCAGGTGGACGGCCGATGGCTCATTTATCTGGCCTCCAATAATTACCTCGGCTTGACGCAGCATGCCCGGGTGATCGCCGCTGCTCAGGAGGCGCTGGCGAGATACGGGGCCGGCGCGGGGTCAGCCCGCCTGATCGGGGGAACCTTCCCTCCGCATGAAGAGTTGGAAGCGGAATTGGCCCGGTTCAAGCAAGCGGAGGATTGCCTGCTCTTTTCCACCGGCTACATGGCCAATATCGGAATCATTACTTCGCTGGTTGGGCAAGGGGACCTGGTGATCGGCGACCGGCTGAACCACGCCAGCCTCATCGATGCCTGCCGGTTGAGCGGTGCCGCCTTCCGAGTTTACCCTCACGCCGATGCGAATCGATTGGAAGAGGCGCTGCATCAGCGCAGAAATCAATACCGGCGGGTCCTCCTAGTGACGGAGGGGGTTTTCTCGATGGATGGAGATCTGGCTCCGTTGCCGGCCATCGTGGAGATTGCGCGTCGCTACGATGCCTGGCTGCTGGTGGATGAGGCTCACTCCACCGGGGTGTTCGGACCGGCTGGACGGGGATCGCTGGAGCATTTCGGCATTTCAACAGAGGGAATCCTGCAGATGGGGACTCTCTCCAAGGCGTTGGGATCCGTGGGCGGGTTCCTCGCGGGACCCAAGGTGGTCGTGGAGCTGTTGAGAAATAAGGCGCGCTCCTTTATCTATACAACCGCGTTACCGCCCAGCTGCGCGGCGGCGGCGTTGGAGGCACTGCGAGTTGTTAAGGAGGAGCCGGGGAGGCGCGAACGATTATGGGAAAATGTCCGCCGGTGGAGTTCCGGGTTGATGCAGCTTGGATGCGAGCTGGTTTCCCACGCAAGCCCCATCATTCCGGTGCGGACCGGTTCCAATGGTCGGACGATGGAATTGGCGCAGGCGTTGTTGGAGGCGGGGGTCTATGCGCCCGGTATCCGGCCGCCGACGGTACCGGAGGGTTCCGCCCGGATTCGCACCTCCCTGACCAGCCTGCATACAGAAGGGGATCTTGATGCGGCACTCGGAGCCTTCCGCCAAGTATGTGAAAGGGTTGCGGTGAGCCGATGATTTCCACCGAGCTTCAATCCCAGTTCTTGAAGAACAGCCTGGTGTTCCTGGATCAACAGATGCTGATGGAGCCCAGCGTCAACGGCCAGGTTGGTTTTGATTTCCAGGGCCTGCGGCGCAGCTTCAAGGAAGATCCGAGCCATCCGGATTCGAGGTCGATCGCCGGCTTCGGCCGAATTTGGATTTACGACGTGGCCCTGAGCATCTACGCGGATCTGAAGGCCAATCGAATTCGACAGGCG
>JAHFFF010000193.1 GCA_023248095.1 Candidatus Omnitrophota bacterium
CCTACTGGTCGGAGCCTTGCTCCTGGCGAGCCTTTGGACCCTGTGGCGTGGGTCGGCGGTCGGCTTCCTGGGTACGGGGTTCTTCTTACTCCTGGCTCCGACCTCAAGCATCTACCCGATCCGTGACATTGCCTTTGAACATCGGATGTACCTACCGTTGATAATCCCGGTGACCTTGTCCGTGCTGGGGACGTGGGAACTATTGGGACGCGGCGTGCCAGCAATTCCTACGAGGCGAAGGGTTGCCCTCGGACTCGCAGTGGCTATCCTTTTAGCACTTGGGCTTGCGACGGTTCGACGGAATGCCGTTTACCAAGATGAAGCTCTCCTTTGGCGTGACACATTGAGCAAACGACCCGAGAACTCCATGGATCTCCATAATTTGGGGGAGGCGTTGTTTCGACAGGGTAAGATTGAAGAAGCCATTTCCTATTACAGGCGGGCATTGCAGCTGCGCCCCGACCCTTATACCTGTTATGACCTCGGGTTAGCCTTGGCTACACAGGGGCATTTGGATGAGGCAATTCGTCAGTATGAAGAAGCGCTGCGGTTAAAACCCCACTATGTGGAGGCCCATAATAACCTTGGGTCTGCCTTGCTTCAGCAAGGCCATCTGGATGCAGCGATCCATCATTACGAGGAAGCGCTGAGCTTGCACCCAGATCAGGCAGACACACACTTTAATCTCGGGTTGGCGTTAGCTCAGCAGGGCCGACTCGAAGAGGCTGAGAAACATTTTTCGGAAGCCGTGCGATTGAACCCCAACGACGCTGAGGCTCGTCACAATTTGGAGGCGAGCCGTGCTCAGATTGAGCTCAGGAAAAGCTCCGCCACGCAGAATCGTCCTCCCTGACATTTACTGCAGGCGGGGAAAGAGGGGCTTGCCCTTCTGAATCTGCTGGCCGGCGGGGATGTGAGCGCTCAGTGCGGACGGCAATCGTTCGGCTGAGAGTTTCCCGCTGTAACCCAGCTGTTTCCAGATCGACTCCGCGGCCGTCGGTAGAAATGGCCAGAGCAAGAGGGCGAGCGCCCTCACGACATCCGCCAGCTGGTGCATAAAATCTTCCAGCTCCAGCCGGCGGTTTTCCTTCGCCAGCGTCCAGGGGGCTTTCTCTTCCACGAGATGGTTGGCGTGATTGATCAGCTCCCACAAGGCCTTGAGGGCCTGTGCCGGAGCTATTTGCTGCAGACCGACCCAGACCCCCTGCTCTGCAGCTTGGATCTGCGATGAGATCCGGGCATCTGGTTTCCCCCCGGGGACTTTGCCGCCCGTGTGTTTCTCCAGCATCGTCAGGGTGCGGTAGACCAAGTTCCCCAGATCGTTCGCCAGGTCGGAGTTGATCCGCTTCACCAGCGCCTCCTCGGAGAAAACGCCGTCCTCGCCGAACGGAACGTCCCTCATCAAAAAGTAGCGGAAGGCATCCAGGCCGTAGGCCTCCACGACTGCCTGAGGGTCCACGATGTTCCCCTTCGACTTGGACATCTTCTCCCCCTTCACCAACCACCAGCCGTGCGCGAAGATCATCTTCGGCGGCTTGATCTCCAGGGCATGCAGAATAACCGGCCAATACAGGCAATGATGGCGAATGATGTCCTTGCCGACCAGATGGATCGCTCCGGCCTCCTCCCAGTAGCGATGGAACTTTCCATCGTCCGGCCAGTCAAGCGCGCTGATGTAATTGATCAGCGCGTCGAACCAAACGTAGGTGGTGTGCTTGGGGCTGAACGGGACCGGGATGCCCCAGGGGACTCGCTCTTTCGGACGGGTGACGCAGAGGGCCGGAAGTTCATCGGTCAGCATCGCCAGCACCTCATTGCGGCGGGATTCCGGCCGGATGAAATCAGGGTTCTGCTGGATGTATCCTTTCAACCAGGCCCGGTGCTTCTCCAGCGGCAGGAAGTAATCCTCCTCCTCGATCTGACTGACCGGCCGCCCGCACTGCGGGCAAAGCGGCTTAGCAGCGTCTATCTCCCTTAAGCCGAAGCTGGTCTCGCAGGGGACGCAATACCAGAATTTGTAGCTGCCCAGCTCCAGCTGCGGCTTGAGCCTTTCCAGCACTTTTTGGACGAGCAGCTGATGCGCCGGATCGCTGGTCCGGATGAAATGATCGTAAGAAATTTCGAGTCCTTTCCAGAGGGAGCGGAACGTGTCGGAGGTCTGATCAACGAACTCCTTTGCGGAAATCCCCTTGGACTTGGCGGCCTGCTCGATCTTTTCTCCATGTTCGTCGGTCCCTGTCAGGAGAAAAACCATCTCTCCCCGCTGCCGGTGCGCGCGGGCCAGGCAGTCGGCCACGACCGTCGTGTAGGCATGGCCGATGTGTGGCCGGGCGTTGACGTAGTAAAGCGGCGTCGTCAGATAAAAGGGCTTAGCCACGGTTCAATAAGACGGACAAGGCCATTCGCGCAGAGGCGTTCTTCTGCACAGCTTCCTGGACCCAATAGGCCCGCTCGACTTGCCGGATCAGTTCGGGGATCGACTGTTTTTGACCTACCCCTGCCCGCTTGAGCTCTTCGATCCGATCCTGATGAATCACCCAATCGGATTCCCCTTGAAGGGCAAGGACCAAAAGATCACGCCACCATCCCGCATACCACTCCAGCGATTCCACAATCTCTTCGCGCGGCGCCTTCCCCAACGGGATCTCCAGCTCCCCTTTTTGACGAGCCGTCAGCATTTGGTCCAAAGCCGAATTGCGGGCCTTCAGGAGATCGGTCCGGTGAAATTGGAGGGCCAGCCCCAACCTCCCTCCGCAGGAGACCGCCAGCATCTGCGCGATGGGCGGTTCCAGCTCCTCTTTATCCCGCAGATAACTCGCCACCCGATCCACTCCCTGAGGGAAGCAGCGGATCTGATGGCAGCGGGAGACCAGCGTAGTCGGCAAGCGGTGAACGCCGGTCGCCAGCAGGAGGAATAAGGTCCGAGCAGGAGGCTCTTCCAGAACCTTGAGGCAGGCGTTCGCCGCCTCCTCGGTGAGGCGGTCCACGGGATCCAGGATGGCCACCTTCCACTGCCCTGAATGCGGAGTCAGCGCCGCC
>JAHFFF010000194.1 GCA_023248095.1 Candidatus Omnitrophota bacterium
CCTGGATGGCCCGCATGAGGAGCAGGTTGACAAATTGAATCACGGGCGCATCGGAGGCCTCGTACTTGAGCTGTTCGATCTGAACACCAGCGGCATCTTCGGTCTCAACCGTGTCGCCCTCGAACAGATGATCCATGGAGCTGGCGATACGGGAAGGGGCGTGGTAAACGCGGTCAATGGATCGCAGGATCGCGCTGCGGCTAGCGACCACCTTCTTGATGCGACACTTGGTCTCCAGGCGGATAGCGTCGATCGCACGCACATCGAGAGGATCGGCCATGGCAACGGTCAAGCCACTTGACTCCCGCCGGATCACGACGACTACATACCGACGCGCCAAGGTCTCAGGGATTAACTCCGCAGCGGAGGGGTCGAGCTCCTCTTGCTCCTCAAGTTTGACATGTGGCAGGTTGAAAAATTTGGCCAGGAACTCCGCCAGTCTGGACTCCTCGATCATGCCAAGCTCTACCGCCACCTCACCGAGACGCTGGCCCCGCTTGGGCTGGGCGCTGAGAAGAAGGTTCAGCTGCTCTTGGGTGAGCAGGCCTTCAGCGAGCATCCCCTGCCCGATGAGCTTGGTGATCCCATCCACCTCTTCCTTCATTGTTTTCACTTCTTCCCTTCTTCTTTCTTCCACAGGATCTTCGTCTCCGGTCCAGGCATGTCTGGCTCAAACGCGGGCTTGTGCGTAACGGTCTGGTCCTCATGGACAATCCTCGCGGTAAGGAAAATGAGCAGATCGATCTTGCCGACGTCATCCGTCTGACGTTGGAAGACCTTCCCCAAGATGGGGATATCTCCCAAGATCGGGGTCTTCTGCAAACCCTTCGTTTTGACCTCACGCAGCATTCCGCCCATGACGATGGTTTCTCCATCCTTCATGAGGATCTGCGTTTCGGCCTCGCGAGTCGTCAGGATCGGGTACTCGGAAAGGGTCGTCCCATCGGGGCTCTTCGCCGACAGGGTGCTCGAAAACGAGGTCACTGCCGGGTGGACAATCATGTTGATGCGGTTGTTCCCGGCAATTTGAGGAACCACCCTGAGTTGGATCCCGATGTCCTGGTAGTAATCCAGCGAGGTCACGGTGGTTGTGGAGGTCGTACCCGCCACGCTGGAAGAGAGGATGGGGTACTGCGTTCCCACCAGGATATTGGCCTCCTGATTATCCAGCGTCATGATGGAGGGCGCGGAAAGGGTATTGGTGTGAACGTCCTCCTCTAACGCATGGAGGAGGATGTTGAACTGTGTGCCGCTCATCCGCGTAAAGGCCATGCTGAGACCGGTATTGAAAGGATTCGTCTTATTAATCTGCGAGGAGACTGCCCCGAATGCGGCAGGGGCAGCCAGGGCCCCAAGGCTCTGCGCGCCCATCGCAAGTACCGTGCTACCCGCCTTCTTATCCAGAGGCACCGTTTCCACCGCAGCCGTGCTGGCCCCGTTGGACCCTGTGGCAAGGTCGACCCCAAAATCCTTCAACCGGTCGCGGTTGACCTCCATGAATCGGGCCTCAATGAGAATTTGCTGGGGCATCACGTCTAAGGAAGCGATCACACCCACAATACGCTCCACCGTCTCTGGCACATCGGTCACGACAAGCGTTTTCGTGCGGGACCGTTTTCCGGCAGAGCCCTTCCCGCCGGAGGATGGGCTCGTGCTGCCGACGCCGCTCCGACTGGTTTGGTTGGCCCCCCCTCCAGTCCCTCCGAAGGATCCGAAGTCCCATCCCTTCTGGCCAGTCTCCTCCACCGCCTGAACCCGACCCCGGGGAGACATCTGCGCCTCGATAACGGGAAGGATGTCCCCCGCATCCCGGAAGACCAGTTGGAATACCCGAGAAACGAGCGCTTGCTCCTCCGTCATCGCCTTGATCTGAGCCAGCGGCAGAATCACGATGATGTCTCCCTTGCGCCGCGAGCCATAGCCGTTGGGTGTCAGGATGGATTCCAGCGCCTGATCCCAAGGAACGCTCAACAATCGCACGGAGACCGTGCCCGTGACATCCTTACCGACGACAAGACTGAGTCCCGTCTGTTCTGAAAAGGCATTCAGGACCTGCTTGATGTCTGCGTCTCTGACATCCATCGTCACCCGAGTCTGAGTCGCATCGATGGCAACCCCTTTGTCGGCCCCGATCGCAAACACCGGCCCGCCCTGAAAGACCAGCGTCCCCAAGATCAGATAGGAGATAAAGTTCCTAGTAGCGACATTCTGTAACGGGTGCACGGTTGCCTCCTATTCATTAGGCTGACTTGTCTCTTCGGCAACCCGGCAGCCCGTCAGGCTTGTTGCGACGGGTCCATGGCTTTGCGTCCCTAGCTCACGCTAGGTTTGCCTTTCTCGATAAACTTGCAGCAGTTTTAACTTAACGCCTTACAAACATCCCAAAAAAATCCCCACGGAAATCTTATTCCTGCCTTCTCCACAACTTGGCTTCTTTACTCTGAGATTGCCCTCTACTAACAATCCCTGTAGGGGAAATCATTTTGAAGTATACATGATAATCCGCGGCAAGTGGTAAGACTGGCTGAATTTTTTTGGCAGTTAAAACTGTGGGAAATTGTGTAAAAAGGCTAAAATAGATTTAGCACACGGGCCCGTAGCTCAGCGGTTAGAGCAGCTCACTCATAATGAGTTGGTCCCTGGTTCGAATCCAGGCGGGCCCATCCAAACAAAATTCAGAACCAACCACCTTCGTCGCCCAAGGCTCCCATTTCCAGGAAGGATTTGAGGCGCCTTGAACGGGTAGGATGTCGCAGTTTCCTCAGTGCCTTGGCCTCGATCTGGCGGACTCGTTCCCGTGTGACGTTGAAGATGGCACCCACCTCCTCCAACGTCCTCGGATAGCCGTCGCCAATCCCAAAGCGCAGGCGGAGAACCTGCGCCTCTCTCTCAGTCAAGGTATCCAGCACCGATTCCATCTGCTCCTTAAGCATGGAGTAGGCCGTGGCATTGGCCGGTGAGATGGCCCTCTTATCTTCAATGAAGTCTCCAAAATGGGTATCTCCATCGTCACCGATCGG
>JAHFFF010000195.1 GCA_023248095.1 Candidatus Omnitrophota bacterium
TGTTCACGGGGCGGTCAAGCGGGTTCGCCCCAAGATGATGACCGTGATGGCTGCCTTCATGGGGCTGTTGCCGATCATGTGGGCCACGGGCGCAGGATCGGATATGATGAAGAGAATTGCGGCCCCCATGGTTGGGGGGCTTGCAACCTCCTTCATCCTGGAGTTGTTGGTTTATCCGGCGGTCTACTTTTTGTGGAAGTGGCGCTTTGAGATGAGGAGGGCCTGAACAATGGAAACTCTCCATCCGATGGTCGTCCATTTCCCGATTGCGTTGCTGATGGCGGCATGGCTCATCGAAACGCTGGCCTTGCTGTTCCAACGCTCCGGCTGGCACAAGATCTCCTTATGGAATGTGGGGCTGGGGACGCTCGGCGCGCTGGCCGCAGTGTTGAGCGGCCGGCAGGCGATGGCAGCGGCCAAACACTCGATGGAAATTTATCAGGTCATGGAGTTGCATGAACGGTTGGGATACGTGGTTCTGACTCTTTCTGCAACAATAGCCGGTTGGCGGCTGTTCAAGGGGGATCGATTAGGCAGGCGAAGCCGCTGGCTTCTCTGGGGCCTGCTGACCTGCGCTGTCGGGTTGATGGCCTTCAGCGCTTACCTCGGCGGACGGATGGTCTACGAGTTCGGCGTAGGAGGAAGCTACGGCCGGTCCTCCGGGGTCGAAGTGGTCCAATGAACGGTGTGGTTCGTGATACGATGAAGATGGGAGGAAAAGATATGAGGAAAGCAGCGGCATGGATTCTGATTCTTTGTTTTGTGATGGCTCCGGGTTTTGCAAGTGCTCATGAAGGGGAAGCCCATGAAGGACATCCCGGGGTGGTTCAGAAGGTGACCGGCGAGGTGGTGGATCTGGCCTGTTACCTGGGCAGTGGAGGCAAGGAGATGGGCCCCGGCCATCGAGAGTGCGCGCAGAAATGCATCGCTTCCGGTCTGCCGGTGGGGATCAAAACGGCAGACGGCCTCTATCTGGTGGTCAGCAGCGAGCATCAGCCGGTCAACAAAGAGCTGGCTCCCTTGGCCGCCAAGAAGGTTGTGGCTGAAGGAACGGTCTCCGAATCGGATGGCGTACATCTGCTGGCCATACGGAAGGTGACCGTTGTTGAGTGAAACCTAAGCACACCGTCGAGCATTGCGCGGCTTGTGAACCGGCTAAGGCCCGTCCCTGGTGGAAGGATCGGGGAGTTTGGGCGCTCGGATTGATTGCGGCGGTTGTGTGCGTCGGGCAGGTCTGGCCGGCAGCCGTGCCGGTTTCGGCCTCAATGTGGGGATATCTGAGCAAGGCCGGCTGGGCAGTTGCCTTGGGGCTGCTGCTCGGCGGTGTCATCGAGCATTACGTCCCAAAGGAGTATATCTCTCTGTGGCTGACGGGCCGGCATCGCCGAACGATCCTGGCCTCCGCCGGCTTGGGGTTCTTGGCCAGCTCTTGCAGCCACGGCTGTTTGGCCCTGAGCATGGAGCTGTACCGGAAGGGGGCCTCGGTGCCGGCGGTGGTGACCTTTTTGCTCGCCAGCCCCTGGGCCAGCATGTCCCTGACCTTGCTGATCATCAGCCTAATGGGTTGGAGGGGATTGCTGATCGTGCTGTTGGCGTTGGTGGTGGCCGCAATGACCGGTTTCATTTTCCAAAGGCTGGAAGCTCGCGGTATGTTGAAGCCCAACCCCCACACGATTGCCGTGAAGGAAGGGTTTTCGATCTGGAGGGATTTGAAGGAGAGATTCTCCCGGCGTTCTTGGACGCTCCAAACCTTTGCCGTGGATGCGAAGGGAGTTGCCCGAGGAAGCTGGGAACTCGGGCAGATGGTGTTGTTTTGGGTGGCGTTGGGCTTCACGCTCAGTGCGGTTTTTGGAAACGTCATCCCGCACACCTGGTGGGGACGGTTTCTGGGGCCGACCTGGCTTGGCCTCTTGACAACGCTGGGTCTGGCGACGATCTTCGAGGTCTGCTCCGAGGGAACCGCTCCGCTGGCTGTGGAGCTTTATCGCAGGACTGGGGCGCTGGGTAATGCCTTCACGTTCCTGATGGCGGGGGTGGTCACCGACTTTACGGAGTTGTCGGTGGTCTGGGCGAACTTGGGGCGGGGCGCGGTCGGGTGGATTCTGTTGGTCACCTTGCCCCAGGTGGTCCTGATTGGAATGGTCATGAACCTGCTGAGGAGATAAAAATGCCGATCATTACGGTGGATCTGTTTGAGGGAAGGAGCCGGGAGCAGCGGGAGGTGTTCGCGAAGGCCGTTACGGATGCCGCGGCCCAGATCTTGAAGGCACCCATCGATCATACCTGGGTTGTTTTTCGGGATCATCCGAAAACCCACTGGGCCATGGGAGGGAAGCTGTGTGATCAGTAACATCAACCTGGTGAGCGCAATTGCAGCCGGGGTGGTCTCATTCCTTTCGCCCTGCGTGCTGCCCCTCATCCCTGGTTACATCTCCTTTATCTCCGGCGTCTCCCTGCAGGATCTTCAAACGGCGGAGGGGTTCGGGGCCACGGTTCGCAGGGCCTTTGTCAGCAGCTGCTGGTTCGTGCTGGGGTTTTCCCTTGTCTTCATTGCCTTGGGGGCTTCGGCAACGGTGCTCGGGGGATTGTTGCTGCCGCGCCTGTGGGCGCTGAGGATCATTGCAGGCGGGGTGATCATCCTGTTCGGTCTGCACCTCATCGGTATATTCCGGATCCCTTTCCTCCAGTACGAAAAGAGGCTGGATGTTCGCAAGCGGCCCCTCACGGCAGCGGGGGCGCTCGTGGTGGGTGCTGCCTTCGGCTTCGGCTGGACCCCTTGCATCGGTCCCATCCTGGCGGGCATACTGGCTCTGGCTTCGACCCAGGAGACGATCGGGCAGGGGATGCTGTTGCTGACGGCCTACTCCCTGGGTCTGGGACTGCCTTTTTTGGCGACCAGCTTAGGCGTCCAGGCCTTTTTCCGTTTCTTCCGCCGGTTCCGGATCTATCTACGGGTGGTGGAGGTGGCCAGCGGGTTTCTCTTGCTGGGGATTGGGGTCTTGATCGTCAC
>JAHFFF010000196.1 GCA_023248095.1 Candidatus Omnitrophota bacterium
TAGAGGAGGCAAGATGGTTAACGAATATCCGCAACGATTGGATCATGTCGTCTGGAAAGTGATCGAAGGAAGAGGGATCCTCCTGAACTTGGAGGATGGAGCCTACTTTGAAGTGGGCCCGGTCGGTCTGTCGATTTGGGAAAAGTGTGACGGGAAGAGGCGGGCGGAGTCCATCGTTGATTTGATTACGCGCGAATTCAGAACGGATTCCCAACGTGTCCAGCGGGACCTTGAAGCTTTCGTCGCGGAGCTTAAGCGTCGAAAGTTGTTGAGACTTTCTCCATTGCCTGTTGCAATACCAACCCGGCTTAAGAACCGCCGAGCAAGGTGATCTGGCGGAGGTTCCCGAGCGGTTTTAAGGTCGGCCTCTGATAGGGAGCCTTGGTTTTCTTCTTTTTTGAGTCGGCCTGTTTCATAGGAGGGATTATAGTATCGGCTCCAAACCCTGTCAAGAAATCTCCCGGATGAAACCCAAAGTTTCTGTTCTGATGGCTGCTTACAACGTGGAGCCGTTCATTCCGGAAGCCGTCGAAGCCATCTTGGCACAACGGGGGATCCCTTTCGAATTGCTGATCGGTGACGATGCTTCTTCGGACGGCACCTGGAGCCGGATTCGGCGTTACACCATGGATCCGCGCGTGCGGGCCTGGCGATTCCGGGTGCGCCGGGGGTCTTCGTCGGTATGGAACCGGCTGATTCGGCGCGCCCAAGGAACCTATCTTTCCATCTGCGATGCGGACGATCGGATACTTCCGGGCAACCTGCAGACGCTCAGCCGGGTGTTGGATCGCGCACCGGGGGTGGGGGTTGTCTGCGCCGGATGGGAATATATGGATGTCCGCGGCCGGCGGCTGCGGCGATGGCGGCGCGTCCCTCCCGTCAACAAGACGTGGGATTTGATCCGCAGGGAGTGGACCCATGGGGGATCCATGTTCCGCCGAAAAGTCATCCAGCAAGTTGGTGGGTATCGCGAGCGACTCTTGCACGCCGACGCTCCCGATCTCTTTTTGCGTTTATCGGAAGTGACGCAATTTTCCACGCTGCCGGGCAAGGCCTACTATCGGTACCGTCTGCATCCTTATCCTGCCGGTTTGAAGGCCTGGCGGCGACGTCTAGTTGCGATCGCGATCCGGGAAGCGATCATCCGCCGGTACGGATACAAGGTCTCCTGGTGAGGCCTCCCGTCGTCACCGTTCTGATGGCTGCCTACCGGGTGGAGCGGACCATTGACCAGGCGATCCAGAGTGTTTTGGCCCAGCGGGGATTGGCCTTTGAGCTCCTCATTGGGGATGACGCTTCCCCCGATGGGACTTGGGAGCGGATCTGCCGTTATCTGTCGGATCCTCGGGTGAGGGGTTGGAGATTCAGAACCCATCAGGGATGCGCCTCCGTTCGCAATCGCTTGATCGCCCGGGCGAAGGGGCGTTTCCTCTCTATCTGCGATGCGGACGATCTCATGCTGCCGGGCAATCTCGCGCGGCTGGCAGCGATTCTTGACCGGAATCCTCAAGTCGGAGTTACCTACAGCAGACTCAAGGTGATTGATGAGCGGGGACGGGAATTGCGCAAGTGCTTCCAGTTTCCAGGGCCGTCACAGAGGTGGGATCTTCTCCGAAATGCCGTCTCTCACCCCGGCACCATGATCCGGCGTTCCCTCTTGCGTTCCGTAGGGACATATCGCGCGGCCTATCAGGTGATGTCCGATTATGATCTCTTCCTTCGGCTGGCGGAGGTGGCCCATATCCGTCCGGTATCGAATCGGACCCTCTATGCGTACCGGTGGCATCGCCGTTCCCTCACTCGGACGGCATCGAAAGAGCTCGTGGATCGCACGCGACGCCAGGTCGTAGCCGCGGCTATTGCCCGGCGATACGGCTACCAGGTCTCATGGGCAGGAGTTCGTGGTAAAGCCGGTGGAACCGCAGCGCATGCCGTTGCGCAGTGAAATGAGTCAGAATGCGCCGCCGCGCGGCCAGGCCCAGTCGTTTTCCCCAGGAGGGGTCACGAAGGATCCGGACCGCTGCGTCGGCCATCGCGTCGGTATCCCCCGCATGCACCAAGATCCCCGATCGCCCATGCTGAAAAACTTCAGGTGTTCCTCCGGCCTTGACCGCAATGACCGGTATTCCGCAGGCGCCGGCTTCCAAGAGGGCTTGACTGAGGCCTTCGATCGACGTGCTGAGGATCAGGCTGATCTGCCGATACCAAGGGATCCGATTCTCCGGGGAGAATTGAGTCATCGTCATCACTGCGTTGAGCCGCCGTCGGCGGATCTCTTCAACCACATGCGCCCGATAGCGCCGGCTCAGGCGAGACACCGAGGGGGGAGGACTGTGCAGACACCGCCCCGCGATGACGAATCGAGCTTCAGGAAAGAGGCGATGGATACGGGTGGCGGCTTTCAGGAAATCGAGATGTCTTTTCGTCGGGTAGAAATTTGCTACCAGTGCAATCAGGGGGACCCTTCCTCCGGCCTCATGAGGAGGCGGCGGTGACGGCAAATCAATTCCCCACGGAATGACCTTCAGCTTGCGCGCGGGCAGGCCAGGGAATTCCGCGCGCGCCAAAGCGCGTGAAGGAACAACGATGGCGGAAGAGGAACGATCAATGAGGGCATGCAGGACATGGAGGGAGCAGGGAGGGGACGGCACCGCAAAGTCATTCTCCAGCCTATTCCCAATGAACCAGACATGGGGAATGCCCATCTGATGCGCCACGCAGGCTCCCTCGGTGATGGGATTGCAGGTCTGGACCAGTTGGATCCGCTCGCGTTCAATGATCCGTCGCAGAAATGCCTGCCGCTGGTGTAGCGGAAGGTCCATGCACGGCACACCTTGCTGACGGAAGAGAGGGAGGGCAGGGCTCCTGTGCTCCGTGATGACCACCGCTCGGCATCGACCCGGATGGAGATGCCGCAGAAGTCCCAAGAGGCCCGAGGTGATTCCGCCGATGACACCTCCCCTCAGGATGTATAAGACCCTCACAGGAAGCGGAGACAC
>JAHFFF010000197.1 GCA_023248095.1 Candidatus Omnitrophota bacterium
TGGCGGATCCTCTGCGCGCTGACGTCCTGGATGCGGGCCTTGGTATGCTCCCGGTCGGTCAGGATCCCCACCTGCGCGCCGGTTAGCGAGAGGGCCTTCACGCCGAACGCCTGCGTAGCCATCGCCAGCAAAGCGGCGGAGACCTGCTCGCCCGTCGCCAGCAGCATGTCCATCTCCCGCTCCGGCGGGTTATCGGACAGCTGCGCCGCAAGCCCCAGCAGCTCGTCGGTGGTATCCCCCAGCGCAGAGACCACCACCACCACCTGATGTCCGGCCTTACGGGTGCGGCAGATCCTCTCTGCAACCCGCTTGATCCGCTCCGGATTGGCAACCGACGAACCGCCGTATTTCTGAACGATGAGTGCCATCAATCCCGTTCGCCCTGAGCCTGTCGAAGGGCGATCAATCTATCGTTTCCTCGGTCAGCAGACGCGGGAGAATCTCATGCGCCTTCTCTACCATCCATCCGGAGGCCTTAGCGGAGGTTTCCCCGAACCGATCGGTGCCGCCCGCGGAAATCCCATGCCCCCAGATGACGAATGGGACCGGATCAGCTGAGTGCGTCCGCTTTTCCACAAGAGTTGGATGATCGGGGATGACGATGATCCTCACCTCTCCCAACGACTCAACCTTCTCTAAGATTGTCCCCACCACCAAGCGATCGAAATTCTCGATCGCGGCAATCTTCTGCCGCAGATCGCCGTTGTGCCCTGCCTCGTCCGCCGCTTCCACGTGGAGATAAACGAAGGGGTGCTTCTTTAAACTCTTGAGCGCAGCCTTCGCCTTGCCCGCGTAGTCGGTATCGTAGTAGCCGGTCGCGCCCGGAACCTCGATCACCTCCAGGCCGGCCAGCCGCCCGGTCCCCTTCACCAGATCCACCGCAGAGATCACCGAGCCGGTCACCCCCCATCGCTCCCAGAACGTCGGGATCTTGGGACGCGTCCCCTGTCCCCAAAACCAGATCATGTTGGCCGGATTTTCTTTGAGATCCAGCCGAACCTGGTTGATCTCATGATCCATGAGAATCGACTTCGACGCCTCCATCAGCTCCTGGAGTTTACGGGCGGCTGGCCCCTTCGGCCAATGCTCGGAAACCTTCCAGCTGGTGATGTCGTGGGGCGGCACGCAGGTCGTTTTCAACAGCGATTCTGCGGCATCCGAGTCCTGAAAGATCGCCAGATGCCGGTACCGGTTCCCCGGATGAAACCGCAGCTTGCCGTTCCCCAGCTTCTCCGTAAGATGCCGGATGAGCGTGCGGCCTTCATCGGAGCTGATCTGCCCGGCGGAGTAATCCACCAGCCGGTCCCCATCCACCGTTACCAGGTTGCAGCGGAAGGCAACTTCTCCCTCCTTGAGATCAATTCCGAGGTTGGCCGCCTCGAGGGGGCCCCGCCCGCAGTAATAAACCTTCGGGTCGTATCCGAAGATGGAGAGATTCCCGACGTCGCTGGCCGGAACATATCCCGGCGGAATGGTTCGGGCCAAACCCACCTTGCCCTCTTTCGCGAGCCGGTTCATGTTCGGCGTTTTGGCTACTTCAAGCGGAGTTTTTCCCTCCAGCTGCTGCACCGGCTCGTCGGCCATCCCGTCGCAAACCAGAGCTATCGTCTTCATCTTCATACGCCGATCGCGCCCAAGATCGGCCCCAGCTTCGGGGGCACCACCTTCGGCGCCCGCACCGTCTTGACGGCCCGCTCAGGGTCCTTGAGCCCATGCCCCGTCAGTACGCAGACTACGATGGACCCTCGCTTGAAATATCCCTTTTTTCCGAGCTTCATCACCCCAGCCACCGATGCGGCAGAGGCCGGCTCGACGAAGATCCCTTCCTGCTGAGCCAGGAAATGGTACGCCTGCAGGATCTCCTGGTCGGTGACCGCTTGGATGAGTCCACCGGAATTGTCCCGCGCCGCCACCGCCCCTTCCCAGCTGGCGGGGTTGCCGATCCGGATCGCCGTGGCGATTGTCTCCGGTTTGGCCACCGGCGCACCCTTCACCAGAGGGGCCGCACCCGCCGCCTGAAACCCAAGCATCTTCGGCAGGCCGTCGATCTTGCCCACCCGGAAGTAATCGTTGTAGCCCTTCCAGTAGGCGGTAATGTTGCCGGCGTTCCCGACGGGAATGGCGTGATAGTCCGGCTGCCGGCCGAGCGCATCGCAGATCTCAAAGGCGCCGCTCTTCTGTCCCTCCAGCCGGTACGGATTGATCGAGTTCACCAGCGCAATCGCGGTCTGCTGGGTAATCTGCCGCACAATCTCCAGCGCCTCATCGAACGATCCCTTTACTGCGAGGACTTGCGCTCCGTGGATTAAGGCCTGCGCCAGTTTCCCCAGCGCGATCCCTCCCTGCGGAATCAGCACGATGCACTTGAGGCCAGCCTGCGCCGCATACGCCGCCGCCGAGGCGGAGGTGTTACCGGTGGAGGCGCAGATGATCGCTGCCTTCCCGGCCTCCTTCGCCTTCGATACCGCCATCGTCATCCCGCGGTCTTTGAAGGAGCCGGTCGGGTTGAATCCCTCGCACTTGAAATAGGCCTTCACATCCTTGCCGAGCCGAGCCGACAGCAACCGCGCCGGCAAAAGGGGTGTATTCCCTTCGCGCAGGGTCACCACCGGTGTCTGCGGTCCCACCGGCAAGAACTCCCGGTACCGCTCGATCACGCCCGGCCATACTCCGCTGGAAGAGGGGGCAAAAACCTCCCCCTCCGAACGACGACGAGGCGATTTATGTGCGAGCCGCCGTTTCATCCCCTCTCCATCCGGATCGAGACCGATTTTCTCCGAATGATCGGCAGCCGGTTGATCTCCGCCAAGGCATCCTGCACGTCCCGCTCCTTCGCCTCGTGGCTCATCATCACCACCGGCACGATGTGCTCACGGCGCCGGTCCTTCTGCAGCACGCTGGCGATGGATATCCGATGCGCTCCCAAGACCCGCGCGATCTTCGACAAGACGCCGGGCCGATCGATGCAGGAGAACCGGAAGTAGTAGCGGCCCTCAAT
>JAHFFF010000198.1 GCA_023248095.1 Candidatus Omnitrophota bacterium
AACAGGGGATCGTTGTGATGAACGCCGCCGGCGGCAACACCATCTCCACCGCGGAACACACCATGTCCATGATCATGTCCCTCGCTCGCTATGTGCCGCAGGCCTGCGCATCGCTCAAGGGGGGCAAGTGGGACCGCACTTCCTTTATGGGTAGTGAACTCTACGGCAAGTATCTTGGTATCGTCGGAATGGGCAAGGTGGGGTCGGAAGTGGCCAAGCGGGCGCTCGGCTTCGGGATGCGCCTGCTGGTGCACGATCCTTATCTGTCACCCGAGAAGACCCGGGAGTTGGATGCCGAGCCGGTGAGTTCCCTGGAAGAACTTTACAAAAAAGCGGACTACATCACCGTTCATACCCCGTTGACGGATGAGACGCGGGGTCTCATCGGCGCGAAGCAACTGGCGATGATGAAGAAGGGGGTGCGGCTCATCAACTGCGCCCGTGGTGGCATCATCGAAGAGAAGGCGTTGGTGGAGGCGATCAAGAGCGGGCATGTGGCCGGGGCTGCGCTGGACGTGTTCGAACAGGAGCCGACGACAAACAAGGAATTGGTCGGCCTACCGCAGGTGATTGTGACGCCGCACCTGGGGGCCTCGACGGAGGAGGCGCAGCGCAACGTCGCCCGGGAGATCGCCATCAGCGTGCGGGATTTCCTGCTGGGCAAGGGGGTTCGCAACGCTGTCAACGTCCCCTCCGTCGATCCGGAGGTGTACAAGCTCCTGGAGCCGTACCTCAAGCTGATCGAAAAAATCGGGATCATGCAGGGGCAGCTGGTGGAGGGTCACTTAAAGCAGGTGACGATCCGCTACGTGGGGGATCTCATCCGGCTGGATTTGGCTCCCTTGACAATCTCCTTCATCAAGGGGCTGCTGACGCCGGCGCTGCAGGAGTCGGTGAATTACGTCAACGCCGCCGTGATCGCCAAGGAACGGGGAATCAAGGTGATCGAGACGAAGGCGACTGAGGCGGAGGATTTCGCCAACCTGATCGCCACGGTGGTGGAGACCGACAAGAGCCGTTCTGAAATCCACGGCACCCTCTTTACCCGCTCCGACCCGCGTATCGTCCGGATGAACGAGTTCTACGTGGATGCGGTGCCGGAGGGACCGATGCTGATCGTCCGCAACCAGGACAAGCCCGGCATGATCGGGCGGATGGGGACCATCCTGGGAGCGCGGCACATCAACATCGGCTGGATGACCCTTGGGCGGACCCACCAGGGGGCCGATGCGCTGGTGGTCTTCAACCTCGACCAGACGGTATCGCCGGAGATCCTCGACGAGATCCGGCAGGTGCCGAGCGTCCTCTACGCCAAGTTGATCAAGCTCTAGCCTCTATGCCCAACATTGTGGTGGTCGGCGCCCAGTGGGGCGACGAAGGCAAGGGCAAGGTGATCGACATGCTCACCGAGAAGACCGACATCGTGGTCCGGTTTCAGGGAGGCAACAACGCTGGGCACACGGTGGTGGTGGGCGGTCAGGAATTCATCATGCACCTGATCCCATCGGGGATCCTCCATCCCGGCAAGTACTGCGTGATCGGCAACGGGGTGGTGGTGGATCCGGCCGGGTTGTTAGAGGAGATCGAGGGCCTGCGCAAGCGGGGCATCCAGGTTACGCCGGCCAACCTCGGCGTGAGCGACCAGGCCCACCTGATTTTTCCGTATCACCGGACACTCGATAAATTGAAAGAGGCCAAGGTGGGGCCGGGCAAGATCGGCACCACCGGCCGCGGGATCGGTCCCTGCTACACGGACAAGGCGGCGCGTGTTGGGATTCGCCTGGCTGATCTGCTGGATCGGGAGGTCTTCCGGAAGAAGCTGCAGCTGAACATTGAGGAGAAGAACATCCTGTTCACTCGAGTCTATCAGGCCCCTGCCCTGAACTTTGAGGAGATCTTCGAGAGCTACAGCCGGTACGCGGAACAGTTGGCCCCGCACACCGTCAACGCTCCGCTGGTGTTGAATCGCGCAGTGAAAGAGGGGAAGTCGATCCTGTTTGAAGGGGCACAGGGAACCTGGCTGGACATCGATCACGGGACCTACCCGTACGTAACCTCCTCCAACGCCACGGCCGGCGGGGCGTGCGTGGGGACGGGTGTGGGGCCGAGCCTCATCGATCAGGTGATCGGCGTGGTCAAGGCCTACACCACCCGGGTGGGAGAGGGGCCGTTCCCGACGGAGTTTCCGCCGGCCCTCATGGAGCAGATCCGCACCAAGGGCAAGGAATTCGGGGCGACCACGCACCGGCCGCGGCGCTGCGGTTGGTTCGACGCCGTGCTCGTGCGTCATTCGATCATCTTAAACGGCATCAACGAGATCGCGGTCACCAAGCTGGATGTTCTGGATGACTGCCCGACGGTGAAGATCTGCACCACCTATCGGCTGGCAGGCAAGGCCTTGGAGACGCCGCCGGCCAACATCGACCGCTGGTCGCAGGTGGAGCCGATCTACGAGGAGCATCCGGGGTGGTTGGCGGATACCAGCCAGGCAGGTTCATTTGAGGAGCTGCCGCCTCAGGCGCAGAAATACCTGAAGCGGCTGGAAGAACTTCTTGGGGTAAGGATTTCCATCGTTTCGGTGGGCTCAAAAAGGGAGCAAGCGTTCCATGTCTGAGTTCCAATATTTTTCTTTCATGACCAGTTCCACGTTTTCGGCCTGGGAAAAGGGGGCCTTGTGGTCTGTCCTGGGGGTGGCGGTGCTCGGTCTTCTCTACGCCGTCTTTCTCGTCGGGCAGGTGCTTCGCGAGGGCCGCGGCACGGAAAAGATGATCGAGATCGCCAAGGCGATTGAGAGCGGGGCCAACGCTTATCTCGTTCAGCAGTTCAAGGCGATCCTGTTCCTGATCCTTCTATTGACGGGCGCGCTGTACTTCACCGCCGGCGAGGCCCACATTGCGATCGGCCGGGCCTGCGCCTTCTTCATGGGGGCCTGTTTCTCGGCGGCGGTCGGCTTTGTGGGGATGAAC
>JAHFFF010000038.1 GCA_023248095.1 Candidatus Omnitrophota bacterium
AGCCGGTCAGCTTCCAAGCCAGATAGGTCATGATGTCAAGCGGGTTGGTCACAACGATCAGAATGGCGTCGGGGGCATTGACAGCCACCTGCGGGATGATGGAGCCGACGATCCTGGCGTTGGCCTCCAAAAGATCGCTGCGGGACATCCCCGGCTTGCGGGCCAGGCCGGCGGTGACCACCACCACCTGAGAACCGCGGAGGATCTCATAGCCGGTGGAGCCAACAATCCGGAAATCGTGCCCTTCCAGCGGGGACGCCTCCGCCAGGTCCAGCGCCTTACCGGCCGCCAGGCCCTCGACAACATCCACCAGGGCGACATCCGCTAACCCCCGCTCTAAAATCCTCTGAGCGCAGGTAGCGCCGACGTTTCCCGCCCCAATTACAGCAACCCTATGTCTCATAGCCTGAATGGCGATTCAACGGATGAAGTGTCCCCGAAAGAAGTGTTCTCTGTCTTTCAAAAGCGCCCGCCCTCAATCTCTCTGGCTGATTGGGATGTACTTTTGCTCGGTGGGCCCGACGTAGATCTGGCGGGGTCGGCCGATCCGGAATTCCGGCGAAAGAAGCATCTCCCGCCAGTGGGCCAGCCAGCCGGCCAGCCGGCCAAGTGCAAAGATCACCGTGAACTGCTCGGTCGGAATCCCCAAGGCCCGCAGGATGATGCCGCTGTAGAAATCGACGTTGGGGTAAAGTTTCCGGGAGAGGAAGTAGTCGTCCTTCAGGGCAGCCTCTTCCAACTGCTTAGCCAAATCCAGCAGCGGATCCTGAATCCCCAAACGGACGAGCACCTTGTCGCAAGCGGCCTTCAAAATCCTGGACCTCGGATCAAAGTTCTTGTAGACTCGGTGGCCAAAACCCATCAGGCGAAAACCGGAATTCTTGTCCTTCGCCTTCGCCAAAACCTTGGAGAAATCGGCCCCGCTGCGGTGGATCTCCTCCAGCATCTCGATAACCGCCTGGTTCGCTCCCCCGTGCAGAGGCCCCCACAACGCCCCGATCCCCGCGGAGATGGCGGCGAAGGCGCTGGCCCGCGACGACCCCACCAGCCGGACGGTCGAGGTGCTGCAATTCTGCTCGTGGTCCGCATGGAGGATCAGGATCTGCCGAAGCGCCTGAACCAGCACCTCATCAGGATTCGGCTTGCCTCCCTGCGGTCCGAACATCATATAGAGATAGTTGCTGGTGTATGTCAGATCCTTGCGGGGCGGAACCACCGGTTCGCCCCGCCCTTTGCGGTAACCATAAGCCGCCAGGGTCGGGAACGTGGCTAGCAGGGTCAGGATCACCTCATCGATCTGCTGTGCAGTTGGGTTGGGATTCGTCAGCTCCGGGTAATATCCGGAAAGAAGCTGCACCATGGAGGATAAAACCGCCATCGGATGGGCCGTCTTGGGAAGGAGGTCGAAAAACCGTTCCATCCCCTGCGGCAGGGCAGTCCGTCCCATCAAGGTGGTTGTGAACTGCTCCAGTTGCCGGCGGGTCGGCAAAACACCGTAGATCAGCAGATAGGAGGTCTCGAGGTAAGTGGCCGACTCGGCCAACTGCTCAATGGGGATTCCGCGGTAGCGCAGGATTCCCCGTTCTCCATCCAAGAAGGTGATGGAGCTGGTGCAGGAACCGGTGTTGCCCAGACCAGGATCAAGGGTAATGGCCCCGGTGCTATCCCGCAAACGGGTAATATCAATGGCCTTTTCCTGCTCGGTGCCAATAGTCACCTGCAGGTCGATTGCTTTTCCGCCAACGCTCAACTTTGCGGGTTCTAGGGCAGGCTGCTTCACCTGTGTAACCTCGGGGATGATGGTTCCTGATTGTTTCATCAAACGTCACACAAACAGAAGCTTTATTCTAACTCAATCGACTCCACTAAGGAAGATGCTTTTAGTGGGCCTTAGGAGGGGGGACTCGTCCACTTGACCCGCACCCGAACCCGGCGCAGATCCGCTTGTTTATCTCCATCGAAATCAAGACCAGCGTATCCATCACCATCGAAGTCATTCTCTGCAATGGTAGCGACATTGTCGCCATTCCGATCCTCCAAGCCCTCCACCACCACCAGCCGTCCATCTCCGTGCGTGGCCGGGTTAGCAATATTCGTCGGGACAGCTGCCGGGTTGCCCGGGTCGGTTTGAAACCTAAGGAAATCATTTGGGAAATTCAGAGCTGCCTGCGCCGTGGCGCCGGCGGGAGGATTGACCATATTCTGATCGCGGTAGACCCCCGGAACCAGGCTCAAGCCCGCTCCACCACCTCCGCTGATTACAGCCCGCAGGCCATCCGCCGTCTCATTGATCAGGCCGGCCCCCGAAAGCTCCGTGCCCGAACGCCAGGTGACCCGCCGGCCGAAGACAAAGGCGGTGAGGATTCCACCCGCCACCAAACCAATCACCACCATCGCCATCAAGATTTCCAACAGGGTTGCACCGCTCGCGCCCTTTATCCTCTGAGTCATCTTATTGCCCTCCACTGCTGGCGTAGGCGGATCCTGAACGAACCTCCCAGGGACGAGCGGGGAAGCGAGGGTTGTCATTCACACCATCGGCGGCTGGTGTCCGGAAATATTTGATCTTCACAACCACATGCTTGGCGCCCATGTGAAGAGCCGGTACCACTTCATCCGTCGTCGTCAATTGCATTTGTGTCACCAATTCCGGAGCATCGTTTTGCAATGTGTTGGGTGTCCCGGTTGCTCCGATGGGATGGCAGGCGACCACATACCAGGTGGGTGTACTGGCGATGAGGGTTTTGTTCTTAACCGCTGTCTGAAAAGCTGGGCTGCGGTCCATGCGGGCAAAGGCGTACTGGAAGCCCGCCTCCGAACCCATCATGGCGACCGCATGCCGCGTCCGCAACGCCGAAAGCTCGAATCGGCGGAAGGTCATGTTCAATACCACCGCAGCCATAATGGAGACGATGAGCGCCAAGCCTATGGCTGTCACCATTGCGATGCCCTTCTCCCCCGATCGATCCCAACGAGTCCTCTTCATTCATCCTCCCCTGTCATTGAAACACCCCTCGTGGACTGACCGAGGTCTGCAGGCGGGTCGTCCGAGCGGTATCCACTCCGGAGGTCCGCGACGACTGCACCACGATGTCCACGCGACTCACATTAACACGATTGAAGTTTACCGACAAGATATTGCGTGCAACCGTCTCAACGGTTCCTGATCCGCATGTAGTCGGATAGAACAGAAGATTCGTGCCGGTTAAAGTATAGCAGGAGGTTTGCGCGCTCGCCGAAAAATTAGGCTGCCAGGTAAACTGGAGGGTCGAACCTTGAGCACCCACTGTCGGGGTTGCAATCGCCGTCGCCAATAAAAGGTTACGCTTGATGTGCTCCAAGGCGAACGAGGCCTCATTCTGTGTGGTGGTAAAGCTCAAACTTTGAAGCGTAAAGCGCTGGGCAGCCATATACAGGTAGGCAAAGCTTAATCCCACCATCCCCAGGAGGATGGCGGTGACCATCATCTCCAGCAAGGTAAACCCCGAACGTCTGCCTAACCACCTTCGCTTCATGGATCTCTCCTCTCCCGGCAGATAGTATACCCAATTGTCCATGCCGTTACAAACCGCCAATTCGAGCCTCCCGAATGGCGCGAAGCAGCTCCCCCACAGACCAAGCCTGCGAGTTACCTCCGCGAGGGGCATGCGGCGGATCCCCATCGAACAGCTCCGTGACCGTCCCCAGACAACCCTCCTCGAGATGAGCCAGGAACGGCATCAGCTGCGCGCTGACCCCGGCCTGCGTCGCCCGAGTCAACCCTCGGAATTTGCACGCCGCGCTGACATAAGGCCCCAAAAGCCAAGTCCAGACCGTCCCTTGATGGTAGGCGCGGGCCTTGGCCATCAAATCCCCTTCGTAACGCCCGCGGTAATTGGGGTGGTCGGGGCTGAGGGTTCGTATCCCAACGGGGGTCAAAAGGGATTTTTCTACGGCGGCCAGGATCGCCAAGCCCTGCGCCCTGGACAGAGGCGAGAAGGGGAGGCCGGCCGCAATCAGCATGTTCGGCCGGATCGCGGAGTCCGGCCCGGAGTCGGTGACCCGATCGTACAGCAATCCTTTCGGCGAGATGAAGGTGCCGACAAAATTCTGTCGAACCAAGCGGGCCAATCGAGTATAGGCGTTCGACCGCTTCAATCCCAGCCGTTCCCCCAGAGTCGCCATGATCATCAGTGTGCAGTACCACAGGGCGCTCACCTCCACAGGCTTACCGGAGCGAGGGGTGATGGCTGCTCCCGGCAGATCTCCCTCGACCGACGGCTCACGAGCATCCATCCAGGTCAGCGGCATCTCTTCATCGCTCAAGCGGATGAGGCCGTCCTCGTCCATGGAGATCCCGAAATTGGTCCCTTCCAAGTAATTTTCCAGAATCTCCTGCAGGGGATCCAACAGTTTCTTAGAGATGAACTTGAGGTCCCGGGTCGCCTTCCAATAATGCCAGACCGCCCAGAAGAACCAGAGGGAGGTATCCGCTGAATCGTACTCCGGGGAACCGTCCGCTTCCGAAAAACGGACCGGGATCAGCCCACCCTTGATCTGCGAGGCCAAGGTTTGCAGGACCGACCGGGCCAGCTCGAAGCGGCCCGTGGTAAGTGCCAGGCCCGGCAGGGCAATCAGGGAATCCCGCCCCCAGGGGGTGAACCACGGGAAGCCCGCCAGCAGATAGGTGTCGGAGGGCTGCCGGCTGATCGAGTGATGGGCAAAGAAGGTCTCTGCCGTCCAGCTCAAGCGAGCCGCCAAACGCCCCGGCCCGGGAGCAACCGTGGTCTGCGCGACAACAGCTTGGGTGTTTTCCACGCGCCTGCGATGGAAGACCAGGTCCCCGGTTCCTCGACGGCCGATGGAAGCCACCAAGGCGCACGACTCTCCTACCTTGAGCAAATACCGCAGGGTTCCGAAAGACCACAGATCTTCCCGCACCTTGTTGCCATCCTGCGGGTATTCAAAGTTGTTGTACCAGCAGGCAGAGCTTTCCACCATCTCCGCGTTGTGGTGGATCATCAACGGGGGAAGCCCCTCGTAGGGCCGAACCGTGACCATGCCCGCCGATTGCTCAATCCCTGCCCGTAGCCCTGTATTTTCCTTCGAAAGATCGCGGAAATCCCGCGCCGCCACCAAGGGCCGAATCGTCAACTCAACCGGTCCGCCGGCCGAATGCAGCGTGTAGCCGATGACCGTGGCGTTTTCCCCGGGCAGCATGAAGACCGATTTCTCCAAGAGGATCTCTCCGATTCGGAAGAAGAAGGTCGGCCAGGGATCCAGCCGGAATTGAACCAGGTAGCGGTATCCTTCCGGATGAATCACCCCGCCGTATCGGTTGGTAGAGAGCTCGAATCGACCGCCCGCAACGACCACGGTCTCTTCCACCTTCGAGAGAACCAGGACCCGCCCCACCGGAGGTTGAGTGGCTGCCACCAGGAGCCCATGGTACCGACGCGTATTCAACCCTAAGATCGTGGAGGAGGCATAGCCGCCCAGCTGATTGGTGATCACCCATTCGCGGGAAACCGCCTTTTCTAAATCCTGGCACACGTCCGGACCGCAGACGATGGGTCGAAGACCCGCCAACGGCAGCGCGGGCAGAGGAGGCAGCGCAACCGATTGTTCCGACTCCGCAGTCCTTCTTAACTCATCCACCTCGGATCCCTCACAGCTCCGGTTCCAATCCCAATCCGATGACCAGGGTATTGAGAGCGGTGGATAGGCTGGCCACCTCCAACAGCTCCGCGATCTCCTCGTCGCTCGTCCCCAGGCGCTTCAGGGCAATGGAATGGATCTTGACGAAGTAGGAGGTGCGCTGCGCAGCCGCCACCGCCAACGCCACGAGGGATTTGGTCTTCACATCCAGGCAACCGGACCCGTAGAGGCCTTTCACCTGTGTCCAAACCGCCTCAAGCTGGTCCGCCTTCGAACCTAACGCCCGGAAGATTTCTGGAACAAACGGGATCTGCAAAGTAGCCTTGATCTCCTCGAAGATTGCCTTGACCTTGCCGGTGGCTTCCGATTCCTCCATGATCCGAATGATTGCCATTGTCATTTGCTCCTAGTATAAAATGATACGCAACCTTTCTATTCCATTACGAGTATACACGAATGAAGAGAATCTACTTGCCCCTGCTGATGTTTTGCGGGGTCCTGCCCACAACCTCAGGCTGCGCCCTCCTCCTGGTGGGAGGTGGAGCTGTAGCCGGTTACGCGGCCAGCCGGGATTCCGTGACCATGGACCTGGATGAGCCCCTGGACCGGGTGTGGAGTGCAGCCTTGGAAGAGCTCCAAAGCCAGGGGAGCCTGAAGAGGGAAAATACGGGCCGGGGGCGGCTGGATGCTCGAATCCGAGAAACGGATGTCGTGGTCACCTTGAGGCAACTCACATCTTCGACGGTGCGGGTGGTGGTTCGGGCCAGAAAGAACCTGCTTCCTAAGGTGGACGTTGCGCAAGGGGTGGCGGTGGCGATCTTGCGACGAGTGGACCAGGCCCGGCGTCCTTCTTAGTCCGGCGATCCCGCTTCTTCCGGAGGCTTCTCCTCCAAACCTTTGAAGAAATCCTCGGGCTTTAAATTCTGCAGGTTCTGCTTGAACTTTTCGACCTCCTCCTCGGAAATCGGCTTCATGATCACCGGGCACTTCTTGAGGACCTTCTCCCCGACAAAGATCGGCGTCTCGCTGCGCACCGCCAGCGCCATCGCATCGGACGGACGGGCGTCGATCTCGTAGCGGCGGGACCCGGCCATGAGAAAGATAACTGCGTAGTACGTCCCGTCCCGCAGATCCGAGATGAGAATCCGCTCCACCTTGATCCCCAGCGCCTTGAGCATATTGTTCATCAGGTCATGGGTCATCGGGCGAGGGAGCTTTTCATCCTGAAGCTTCAATCCGATGGCGTTGCCCTCATTGACGCCGATCCAGATGGGGACCAGCCGCTGCCCACCCACTTCCTCCAAGGTCAGCACGTACTGGCCCAGCAGTGGGATCAGCACCAACGAGAAGATCTTTGCTTCCTTGTAGACTCCTTCGGATTTCATTCTGATTCAATTGTATGCGGCCGATGAGCCGCGTGTCAAATACTGGATCTTACCCCCTTGTGAGCAGGACGAGAACTTCTTGATGGACCGTGTGCGGGAAGAAATCAAACATCTGGATGAATTCAATCTGATAGGAAGGGTCCCTCTCCAAAAGAACCTTCAGGTCTCGCCCCAGGCTGACCGGATTGCAAGAGAGGTACACGAGCCTCGGCGCCCGGGCCCCGAGCAGCGGGCCGACCACATCCTTGTGCAGGCCGGCTCGAGGAGGATCCAGCACGATGAGGTCCGGCGGCGGCCCCACCTTGAAGAGGGCTCGGCCCTTCAATAACTCTTCCACCCGTCCGCACAGAAAAAGGGCGTTGGAGATGCCGTTCATGGCGGCATTCCTCTCAGCGGAAGCGACGTTCTCCTGCTCGGACTCTACCCCGTAGACCCTCTCGGCCGACCCCGCCAGGTAAAGGCTGATGAGCCCCATCCCGCAGTAGAGGTCGTAGACCGCCTCCCTCCCCGTCAAGGCGGCATTTTTCCGAATGCTCTCGTAAACCTTTCCAACGAGTGCGTGATTTGGCTGAATAAAGTTGCTGGGCCCGAAGGCGTATCGAACGGAACCGACCCGGTCTTCCAAGAACTGCGAACCGAAGAGCAGGTCCAGCCGGTCCGGGTGAGCGACGTCGGACACCTTGGCAGTGATCCCCCAGTAGATGCTCTTCAGGGCGGGAACAGCCCTGGATAAAAGCTGGGCCATGCTCTCGACCGGCTCTCTTGGACCCTCGTTGGTCATCAAAACCAACATCAGTTCCCCGGTATGCCGGCTGGCCCGAATAACGGCATATCTCCAGAACCCCTGGTGGGTCTTGGGATTGTACGACTTCAAGGGAAAATTTCCGGCCACCTCTTTGATTGCCCGCAGAAGCTCGCTCATCTGAGGCGGGGCAATCTCGCATTGCGCGATATCCACGATTCGTTGGAAGCTGGCACGCTGGTGCAACCCCAGCGTGACCCGGTCCGCATCCTGCCCAAAGGTAAATTCCATTTTGCTGCGATGGCCCCAAGGATCCTCCATCGAAGAGATCTGCAACGGCGGCAGGAGCCCCTTCCCGAGCTGCTCCTCCAGCACGCTGCTCAAGATCTTGCTCTTTGACTCCACCTGGGCAGAATAGTTCAGATCCTGCAGGGCGCAGCCTCCACAGGGACCGAAATGCCGGCATCGAGGAATCACCCTCTCTGAATCGAGAATCTCCACATGGCCTCCTTTAGAAACCAAGAGCCGGAAAGGGAGATCTTAACCCTTTCCGGCTCCAAGCGGTTCTGCCGGGTTGGTCGGTACAGGTTACTTCCCGGCCGCAGGCGCCTCGCCGACGGTAATGGACTGTGCCGTCCGCTTACCGGTCGCGACGTCGTAAGTGTACTCGACCGTCACCTTGTCGCCGGCCTTCAAATCGGCTAGGGTCTTCGAAGCTGTCCCGCTCATGATCTTAGCTTCCGTCGGGACGGAAATCTCCTTCTTCACCCCATACCGATCCTGCACCGTCACCATGGGGGGATTGTCCGTGCTGTTGACCGCAGAAATATCCCCGCTGAAGGTGATGGTGATCGGTTTAAGCGCAGGTGGTGCAACCGGCGCGGCAGGAGCAGCTGCCGGTGCGGTTGGCGCCGATTCAGGTGCCGCCGGTGTAGTCGCCGCAGCCGTTGGAGCGCCTGCAGTAGGAGCCGATTGCTCCATCCCTGGAAAAGGAGCAGCCGTAGTGGCTCCACTGGGTGCACCCGGCCCTTCCGTGGTACCCGAGGGAGCTGCTGTACTGGTCCCGCCATGCTCCTTGCCGCCATGCTCCTTCTCAGCAGCAAAACTCGGGGCCGATACCAAAACAAGGGAAACCGCAAGAATCCCACCCATCCACTTCATGCCAGACATCACTTTATCAACCTCCTTTTATCCGCTTTCCTTGCATCCAAGCGAAACAGAAAACTGTTCCTGAACCCACGATGGCCCCCGCAATCACATCCGAAGGCCAATGGACCCCCAAAGCTACCCGAGAAACTCCCACCAAGGCAGCCATGCTGAACCAGAGACTCCAGAATCTGGGCCACCGCATAGCCAGCGCTGCTGCCAAAGCAAACACCGCCGTGGCATGCCCTGACGGAAAGGACCGCCCCATTTCTGCATGGGCTGCTGCCAAGTACGGGTAAACTTCAAACGGACGGGGCCGGTCTGCCCACCCCTTAATAAGTTCCATCATCCCCAGAGCCGCCGGGATCCCCAGCCAGAAAACCCAACGCCGAGTGCCCCCCAGCTGTTCCTCCGAAGACCGGCTCAACCGAATCCTTACTCTCCGCCCTGCTGCCTCCAGCAATCCAACCGTCCCCAGGCTCAACGCAACCCTGGGCTCACCCAGATGAGTCACCCCAGCCATTACCGAGTCCCAAGGTGGGCGGTGAAACCAGCTGTACAGCAGCTGGAAGAGCAGCACGTCCAAGATAGAGAAATTGTAGCTGTCGGGAGAGTCCCTTGTCAAGCCGTCCCGTAGATGCTATTCTCGACCCATGCTGGCTTATCTGCCCCAAGGAGTTCGATCCCTTCTGTTTCCCATGGCCTGCGTGGGGTGCCATACCCCTTTGAGCGAGGCTTCAGCCGACCCGCTCTGCCCTGTCTGTTTTAACCAACTCCCTTGGGGCCAACCACTTTGGGACCGACAACGCCGGATCTCATCGGGGTATTCCCTGGATGAGGTCATCAGTCCTCTCCGATATGAAGGAACCGCCAAGGAACTTATCTTGGCGCTTAAATATGCCGGTCGGCTTTCCCTCGCTCCCTATCTAGGAAGGTTCATGGCCACGGAAGTGGTCCAACGCCTGGGAAACGACCCCGCGGACCTGGTCTTGCCGATCCCGTTGCACCCGGTGCGCCAACGAGAGCGAACCTTCAACCAGGCTGAGGTGCTGGCAGAGGCCCTGGCGCGCGAACTGGTTCTGCCCTGTCGGAGCAATCTCCTCCTCCGGACCCAGCCGACCCACCCTCAAGCAGAATTGACCCGCGAAGAGAGGGCTCGGAACGTCCGGGGGGCCTTTGCCCTGAACCCGGATCCCTCCATCCGAGGACAACGGGTCCTCCTTGTTGATGACGTGTTGACCACCGGATCAACCGCAGAGGCTTGCGCCCACCTCTTAAAGACAGCGGGCGCCCTGCATGTGGTGGCAGTGACGGCTGTACGCGGTTAGGTGCCGGGGTGAAGATCCTCCGCACGTACCTGCTCAAAGAACTTCTTCAACCGATTGGGATGGCGATGGTCCTGTTCACCTTCGTCATGCTGGTGGGAAACTTGGTGAAGCTGACCGACCTTCTCATCAATAAGGGGGTGCCTCCCCTGGCCATCCTGCAGATGTTCGGTCTTCTCGTCCCGACGCTGTTGAGCTACACCGTCCCCATGGCAGTTCTCACCGGAACCCTGCTGGCCTTTGGAAAACTTTCCAGCGACCGGGAGATCCTGGCAATGAAGGCCTCGGGGATCAGCTTCTTCTCCATCGCCTCCCCCATTCTCCTGCTGGGCTTCCTGATCAGCGTGGCCCTGGTGCCGGTGAACACCCAGATTGTCCCCTGGACCCACTACGCGACGCGCCAGCTGCTGTTGGAGATCGGCATCCGCAACCCCACCGCCTTTCTGGAGGCGGGAACCTTCATCAAGGAATTTAAACCCTACATCCTGTTCATCTATCAGGTGGAAGGCAATCACCTCTCCAAGATCCGAATCTACGAGCCGAAGGAAGGCCGGCCGACCCGCACCATCGTTGCGCAGCGGGGGGAGTTTGTTCCCATTCCAAAGGAACGGCGAGTCCTCTTGAAGCTCTACGACGGAGCTGCGGACGAGCCGGATCTGAAGGATCCGAGCAAGTTCTACAAGCTCCAGTTCGCCACCTACACCATGAGCCTGGATCTGGCCGAGAAGAAAGATCCCGCAAGCCTGGATCGGAAACCCAAGGATATGACGTTGGATCAGCTCCGGGCCGAGATCCGGAAACTCTCCGCGCAAGGGATCGATACAACACCGCTGCAGGTGGAATTGCACCGCCGCAACGCCATGGCCTTCTGCCCGCTGGTGTTCGTCTTGACCGGGCTTCCATTAGGGATTACCACGCGGCGCGCCCAGCGCTCCATCGGCTTCGCCTTAAGCGTGGTGATCTTCATGGGCTACTACCTCTTTTTGGTGCTCGGCCAGGCGCTGGCCGAGAAGGGGATCGCGCCAGTGGCACCGGCGCTGTGGATCGGCAACGTGACCTTCCTTATCATTGGCGCCCTCTTGCTCTGGCGCACCGCGAGACAATGAGCAATCTCCTTCCCTACTCCGGTGAGCCCGGTGGCGCACCGTTCGCGAGTCCCCAGCGAGGCCTCGCTCACTCGGCTCATCCGGCCGCGCTCTCGCCAAGCTTGAAGTTCACCGGCGAACCATGCCCGCGCGGCCTCCTGGGCGTGCGCCACCGAGCATCCCCGTCGCAGGGAAGGAGCAGCCTCCGAGTAAGTAGCGTAGGACCACCATCGGGGTGCGGGGTGAGCAGGCTTCGGAGGACTGAGCGGGCACGGTTCCCCGGAGAGCTCAGAGATTGGGGAGAGCGAGGGACGACGATGAGCGCAGCCAGCCACGCTGGGGCTGGCAAGCGTCCTGCGAATCCCGCATCCCGAGCGGTGGTCCACTCTACCTACGCAGG
>JAHFFF010000039.1:0-6050 GCA_023248095.1 Candidatus Omnitrophota bacterium
GGCTCAAGGCCAACTGCGATCTCTGCCGGCCCCGCCGCTGGATTTTCTAAATTCCTTGGAGGGCTTGATAAAACTCAAGGGACTGACCGTCGGCCCGATTCCGTACTGGAACGAGCTGCGTGAATTGACCGGCGAAATCCATCTGAACCGCAACGGGATTCGAACGGAACAATTGACCGCGAAGTTGCCCGCAGGAACGCCGGTGGCGCTCAGCGGTTCCATTGCCAACGATCCGGAAGGCTCCTTCGGTCTCCGAACCGACAGTTCCTTCCTCCTTGAAAAATCCCCTCCCCTTCCCCCTCAGCTCAAGGCCACCCTGGAGGCCAGAAAGATGCACGGCGATGTGAATCTCGAACTCCTCCTTAGCGGTTCGCTCCGGCCTGCCCTCTCCATGCATCCCACCGCCATGGCCAGACTGCAGAACGTCACGCTGCAATTCTCAAACGGGATTCCGGCGCAGATAGAAAGCGGCATGCTGCGGTGGCAGCCGAACCTGCTGACCGTGACCGGCCTCAACGGCCGTTTTCTTGATCGGCCGTTTCATCTGGAAGGAACGATGGTGAATCTTGCCCAGCCGGAAATCGATGCCTCCCTGACTTGGGGGGATCTATCGGCGGAGGGGCAGCTGGCCCTGACGGAAGAGACCATCGACATTCAGACCTTGACCGGGCGCCTCAAGAACGGAACCTTCCGGATCCTCGGCGAAATCCAGCGGGCCTCCTACGACGCAAATCTGTACGGGGAAGCGGCCCTTCCGATCCAGGAGCTGCCGGCCATCTGGCCGAATCATCTGAAGTGGCTCAAGGATCACTCGGCCACAGGAACGGCTTCCGCACGATGCCTTCTGCAAGGGGATCTTCGAAACCCGAAGGATTTGGATTTTCAGCTCAAGATGAACTCTCCGGCCATGACCCTGGATCAGATCCCCCTGCGGCAAGTGGCCTTGGACCTCCAGCGGAAGGAAGGCCCCTGGGTGCTGCAATCCGGAAAACTTTCCATCGCCCACGGGACACTCACCGCCTCCGGATCCATCGATCCGGGTCGCGAAAAACTCCCTTGGAAGGGGAGCCTGCGGATCGAAGAGGTCGAGCTGGCAGAACTGGCGAAGGATCTGCGATGGAACACTCAGGCATTCTCCGGCCGGCTGACGGGGGAATGGGAAGGGAGCGGCCAAGGGACGCGCGCCCAAACGCTGACCGGAAACGGAAAGATCCTGGTAACGGGCGCGCAGATCCTGGAACTTCCGCTGTTGGGAAAGTTCGCCGATTTCCTGGGGCTGTCGACCCTGCATAAGATCCGGTTCCAGGAGGCGGAAGGCCCCTTCCGTCTCAGCGAGGGGAAGCTCCTGACCGATTCTCTGCGATTGAAATCCCCTCAGGCGACCCTGAACATCACCGGCTGGGGCGGCTTCCTTCAAGGGGTCGAAAGCCCGATCCGGTGGAGGATCCTTCCTACCTTCGCGCCGGAACTGATCCCGGAAGAAAGTCGGAGGATGATCGGAAAGGTCGTTGCGCAGGGGGCCAGCTATTTTATCGGAGAGGTTCGGATCGGTGGAACTTGGAAGGAACCGAAACGGAAATTCGTCTCAAAACCGCTGACGCAGATCCTCAACGAGCAGATCTTCAACCTGCAGGACCTCTTCAAAGATTTATTTTAAGCCACTGCCGCAGCCGGCCGGCGGCCTTGCCCCGGTGGCTGAGTCGATCCTTCTCGGCAGATCCCAACTGAGCCGTGGTTTTGCGACGGCCCCGCGGGATGAAGAGCGGATCGTAGCCGAATCCCCCCCGGCCTGCCGCGCGAAGGGCGATGGAGCCTGGGCAGTCTCCTTGGAAGGTCCGGACGAGGCGGCCGCCGATCGCCAGGGCCATCACACAGAGGAAGCGGGCCTGGCGTCGTGCAGCGGGAATGCCGGACATTTCTCGCAGGAGCTTAGAGAGATTTTCGGAATCGTTTTGGGCAGGCCCGGCGAAACGGGCTGATCGGACGCCGGGGCGGCCGTTCAGCGCCCGGACCTCCAAACCGGAATCCTCCGCGAGAACAGGAAGGATGGTGTGGCGCGATGTGGCCACCGCCTTCTGGATGGCATTCGCCCGGAAGGTCGCGCCGTTCTCCTTCACCGGAGGGATGCCGGGAAAACAATCCAGCGTGATGCATCGGATGGGAAATCCTCGGAAAAGCCGGCGCAGTTCCCGTACCTTGTGGGGATTGCGAGTGGCAAGAAGGAGAGTGATCAAAAGGTCAGAGGAGACCCTTGAGGACACCCCGCTGGATCTCGATCAGCCGCTGAATCCCATTACCGGCTAAGGCGAGCAGCTGGCCCAGTTCCGCCTGCGTGAAGGTGGCCCCTTCCCCGGTACCCTGAACCTCCACCATCTCTCCCTTGCCGGTCATGACCACGTTCATATCGACCCGGGCCCGGGAATCCTCATCGTAGGTCAAATCCAACAGCGCCTGCCCATCCACCACGCCGACGCTGGTCGCAGCCACGCAGTCCCGCACAGGAAGCTTCAGGAATGCACCCTGGCGACGGAGGGTGTCCAAGGCATGCACGACGGCGACGAAGGCCCCGGTGATAGAGGCGGTGCGCGTGCCGCCGTCGGCCTGCAGGACGTCGCAATCCACCCAGATCGTGCGCGGGCCGAGGGCCGGCAGGTCCACGACCGCCCGGAGAGAACGCCCGATCAGCCGCTGGATCTCATGGGTTCGCCCCCCTTGGGCCCCGCGCACGGCCTCCCGCGGACTCCGCCGGTGCGTCGAGCGGGGAAGCATGCCGTACTCCCCCGTCACCCATCCGGAGTTTTTATCCTGCAGGAAAGGGGGAACCTTTTCATCGACGGTGGCGCTGCAGACGACGCGGGTCTGCCCCAGCTCGATCAGGCAGGAACCCTCGGCAAACTTCAGGTATCCGGGGGTGATGACAACCGGCCGCAGGTCGGTCGATGATCGCTGATCCAGCCGAAGCGTTCCCATCAGCGCACCCCCAAGAGACGATGCACCTGGGGAAGGATCCTCACATCGGCCAGGGCGCCGGCAGCCCACTGAAACCACCGGGACAATTGCTGCTCCGATGGAGGCTCCCGAACCGCCCCCCACGGCGTAACCGGTTGAAGAACGACCGGGACCTGGGCATCCACCGCCGCGACCAGCCGGCAAGCCTGCTGAACCTCTTCATCCTCCGTCTTGCTAGTCACCACAATCTTCACGAAAATTTTGCGGCCCGCATCATGCGCCGCCCGAAGAAAGGCATCATGTTCCGACCAAACCTCCCGATCCGCCGTCGCACTGGGAGGCTTTAAGTCCATCGCGATGATATCAATCCAGGGCAAGAGTTCCCGAAGCGGCGAGACCAGGGTGCCGTTGGTTTCCAAATAACTCTTCTGCCCCAACTCCTTGAGCCGGGGAAGCCAGCCGGTTAAAAATTTTGACCAGAGGAGCGGCTCCCCGCCTGTTAAGCTAACCGCGTGGAAGGGACCCTTCGCCTGAATGGAATCTCTTACCTCCGCCAGCAATTGGTCGCTCCTGTATTCCTGGTAAGGGCCCCGGTAGTCGGTGTCGCAGTAGTGGCAGGCCATGTTGCAGTTCCAGAAGCGGACGAAGAGGTGGGGCCGACCCACGTAGATCCCCTCCCCTTGAATGGAAGGAAATACCTCAATGATTCGCGCTGTCTCCATGCCAGGTTCTAGGATAGCAGGAGTTGGCTCTTATTCGAAGAGAAACTCCATCAGCGCTTTGAAGAATCCATCCGGGATCAGGGAACCGAATCCGCCGGATGAGAGAAAACTGATGTTGTACAGCCCAGGCAGAAGGTTCAGCAGCGACATCTCCCCTGCCGTCAGCCGGAAATCGAAGGGGCCCTTGCCCGATGGAAACCGGGAAGATCTCGATAGCCGCTGATGGCCGAAGGTTGACCCTGCCGGTGTGAAAAGCGTTGGCAGCGTCAACGAAGGAGCGGGTCCGGCGGTGGCCTCCAGGAATGGGGTCGAGGCCGAGGCCGGTTCCTGGGCGGCAGCCGCCAAAGAACTCAAGCTCAGCTGCCGCTGAAGCAGGATCGACCAGGCCGTGGCCGCAATATGCCCAAAGGACGGGAACAGGACTTCCGACCCGGATGCCCGGCTCTTATGGGTTTCGGATGAATACCGGAACGCCCCGGAGTGATCGCGGAAATGTTCCATTGCCTCGATGAGATCCTGGACCGCTTCCGCCTTCCCCAATCTCAAATCCAGCAAACCAACCAAGAAAGAACCCTCCACCCAGATGAAGGAATCGCTCCGGTAGGGGGCGTACCCGGCGACCGAAGCCCCCTTCACCCGCACAGTCCTTTTAAAGTTGTTCTCGATGAAGGTGCGCACCGTCTCGGCTCGGGTCGAGTCGCCGATCGAAACCAGATAAATGCCGCCCAGCGCCTGCACGTCGAGAGCGATCAAATCGTCCCCCAGCCCCTGCCGGAAATGGTCACCGGCCCAGAGATGCGCATCAATCGCCTCGGAAAGCTGATCGGCCGCTTGCCGATAGCGGTCATCGCCCGTCAGGGCCGCCAGCTTATCCAGGAAGAAATAGGCATCCAGGTTATGCTCCGTAGACACCCAGCGGTAGGGACTGCCATCGGCGTCGATCCCGCCCCGGAGCAATCCGCTCGCAGGATCCTTGAACGACAACAACGCATCGGCAATCCGCTCCGCTACGGAACGGAATTGGCTGTCACCCGTGGCCAATTCGTAGGTGACGAAGGCGTCTCCCACCCAAGCATTGCTCCCGGTGAAGACCGCTGGAAAATCAGCCCCGGAAGAGCCGGTCCGGTAAACAAATCCCAGATGACCGGTTCCCGCTTCCAACGCTGCCAAGGCCTGAAGGATCTTCAGCGCCTGTTCCACATTTCCTACAGATAACAGCGCCAGAACGGCAATCGCCTGGTCATAGGCAAAGGCCCGGTCGAGCAGCTGCCCGGCCAAGGGATCCTGTGCAGGCACCGACCAGCTGTCCACCAGTCCGCTCAGATCCCCGGAGGTGATTTGCTGGGCCGTCAGGAACCCCTCCGGTGAAGTGGAGCTCGGTGCGACGGGGGCTGATGTGATCGAGGAAGGTGCCGCCTGCACCGTCGATATGGTCAAGGGACTGCCGAAGAACTGGCCCACTCGGTTGCCGGCGCCATCCAGCGCAATGAATGCGAGTGTGTAGTTTCCCGCGCCGATCCCTGCCGCTGAGAGCTGGGTCCCGCTCACGTCGAACACAAACAGCCCGCCGCCGGCAGGGACGGAGACCCCCTTTGAAAACTCCCGGGTATTGGTGGTTCCAGCCGGAGTAATAGCGATGACCAGTTCCAACGGCGCCGTCGCGTTACCGGTATTTCCTAAGGTCCACTCCGTGTGAAGCGTCTCCCCCACCCCGATGGTACTGGAGTAGGCCGGAACTGAACTGAAGGTCGGAGAGGCTGTTCCGATCGTCAAAGGATTGCCGAAGAATTGGCCGATCCGCTGGTCATTCGCGTCGAAAACAACGAACGTCACGGTGAATTGGCCCGTGCTGATTCCCGCAGCCAACAGCTCTGAGATTGTAATCACCGTGTTGATCACAGCCCCGCCCGGAGGAATTGAGGCAGGACGATAGAATTCCTTCGAATTCGTTGTCCCAACCGGTGTAATGACCGCCAACAAGGTAACCGGAGCTGTAACGCTGCCGGAGTTCCCCAGAGTCCACTGAGCGGTAAAGTCCGCTCCGGCGGCTATCTGAGTTGAGTAGGTCGGAACCGTGTTGATGCTCGGGGTAGCTGCCGTCCCGATCGTCAAAGGATTGCCGAAGAATTGGCCGATCCGGTTGCCTGCACCGTCCAACACGATGAACGACAGCGTGTAGGTCCCCGCCCCGATCCCCTTCAAGTTGAGATCAAATCCGGTCACGTCAAACGTGAACACCCCGCCGCCCGCGGGAACCGTCACCCCCTTGTCGAACTCCTGCGTGTTCGTCGTCCCGGTCGGCGTGATCGCCAGCGCCAAGGTCACCGGCGCACCCAGCGATCCGGTGTTGCTCAGCGTCCACTGCGTGTGCAGCGCCTG
>JAHFFF010000039.1:6060-11699 GCA_023248095.1 Candidatus Omnitrophota bacterium
TCACCCCCTTGTCGAACTCCTGCGTGTTCGTCGTCCCGGTCGGCGTGATCGCCAGCGCCAAGGTCACCGGCGCACCCAGCGATCCGGTGTTGCTCAGCGTCCACTGCGTGTGCAGCGCCTGTCCCACGTCAAGCTGGTTCGTGTAAACCGGCAGCTGCGTAAAGGACGGCTCCGCCGTGCTGATCCTTAAAGGATTACCAAAAAACTGCCCAATGCGTGTTCCGGCTGCGTCCAACACCACAAAGCTGAGCGAATACTGACCCGTGCCAATCCCGGCCGCAGACAACTCCGGTCCGGTGACGTCGAAATCAAACGCCCCGCCTCCGGACGGAACCACCACCCCTTTCGAAAACTCCTTTGTCTGCGTAGTCCCGATCGGCGTGATTCCGATGACCAGCGTCACATTCGCAGGGGCGGTACCGCTGTTGCCCAACACCCAATCGGTCGCAAGCGTCTCGCCAAGCCCGAGTTGACCGGGGAATACCGGCAATTGGCTGAAGCTGAGGCCGATCGTTCCGATCGTCAGGGGACGGCCGAAATAGCTTTGCAGCCGATTGTCCGCTCCGTCATAGGCCGTTGCCGTGACCAGCCAGTTGCCCGAGCCGATCCCCGCGGCCGCCCGCTGCGCCGCGGTCAAGAGAAAGGTGAAGTTGGTGCTGCCCGGCGGCGCCACGATGCCCGTTCGGTAGATTTCAATGGAATCGGCCGGATTGGTGGAACCGGGCCGCGTGAAAACCAACAAGGCATACACCCGATCCGGAGCATCACCGCTGTTGGTGAAGAGGAAATCAACGGAAAGATCCTGTGTATCTGAAATGCCGGAAGGAATCGCAGGGGCAGAAGGCAGGCTCACGTTGATGGTGCCGATGGTCAGAGGATTACCGAAGAAGCCGTGATCTACGCCGCCGATCCGATTACCGAAGGCATCGAGCGCAACGAAGGTCACCAGGTACCGGCCGGAAATGATCCCCTGAGCCGCCAGCTGCGAAGCAGAGAGATCGACAACAAAGGTTCCCCCACCCACCGGCAGATCGTCGATCGTGTAAAACTCTTTCGACTCCGCCGGATCGGTTGCGCCCACCGGCGTGATGACGGTGACGAGGGTCACCTTATCCGGTGCGTTGCCCGTGTTCCCGAGGGAATAGAACGCAATGAAGTCCCCGCCGATGGGAATGGAGCTTCCGTACAACGGAATCGTATCAAACGTAGGAGAAGGAGTCCCGATGGTCAGCGGATTCCCGAAGAAGCCGTACGTCGATCCCCCAATCCGATTGCCCAAACCGTCGTATGCGACAAAGGTCACCAGATATTCACCGGGGCCGATCCCCCGCGCGGACAGCTCTGCGGCGGTAATCTGGGTGGAAACCACTGCCCCGCCTGGTCCGATGGATCCGCCCGATTTGTAAAATTCCTGGGAGTTGAGCGTGCCGACGGGGGTGATCACGGTGAGCAGCGTGACGTTGTCCGCCGTATCCCCGTTGTTCCCAAGGTGCCAGACCGACTGGAAATCGGCACCGGAGGCGATCTGCGGATTATAGGTCGGCATCTGATCAAAGGTCGGCAGGATCGAACCGATGGTGAGGGGATTACCGTAGAAGGCCGTCCCGAACCGCTGGTCCAGCTCATCGAACGCGAGGAAGCTCAAAAGGTAGCGGCCCGGCGTGATGTTGAACTGGAGAAGCTGGTCATGGGAAAGGGAGATGTTCACCGTACTCCCGCCGGGGCTGACTGTGAATCGATGGTAGGTCTCGCGGGTATCGGTGCTGCCCACCGGCGTGAAACCAATCATCAAATAACCTTGCCGGACGTCGGTGCCGGAATTATCGATGTGCACCTGAGCGGTGAAGTCCCCATCCCGAGTAATCTCCGGATCGTAAACAGGTGCCTGCGTAAAATCGATGGAGTTGACAGCTTGAATCGTAGAAAGGGCGTTCAACTGAAGGTTCTGGGTCCGGAGCTGGTTCTGCTCCTGCTGCTGCTGCGTCTGCATCTGGTCCAGCGTGACAGAGTCCCCTAGGCTCTGAAGCGAGTTGTCCAGCGGATTGGGAAGAGGGTCTGTGGAGTCCGCAAATAACGGCGTGATTGGGGCAAGAGTAAGAGAAGTAGCGACAAGGAGGGTGAGGAGTTGACGCATATAGGGATCCCTTTCGAATTACCTTTTTCGGACAGACTAATCTTAATCTTTGTCAAACTTGCACTGGATGTACTTTAGCACTAGGAGGGAACGGAGTCAACAAGAATCCAGTGAAGGGTCCCTTTGACCTGCTTCTTGAAATCCTTTGGCGCGGAGCCGGCAGCTGTCGCACAATCCACAGGGATGATCGCCTCCCAAATAGCACGACCAGGTGAGCTCATACGGGACTCCCAACCGCATGCCCTTCCGGATGATCTGTGCCTTCGTCTTGCGAATCAACGGGGTGATGATCCGTATTCGCCTGCCTTCCACGCCCGCCTTGGTCCCGAGTCGAGCGACTCGCTGCATCAGTCGATAATAGTTCGGACGGCAGTCGGGATAGCCGGAAAAATCGACCGCGTTGGCGCCGATGAAGATCGCCTCAGCCCCGCCGGCCTCGGCAAGGCCCAGCGCGAGACTGAGAAAGAGAGTGTTCCGTGCAGGGACGTAAGTGGACGGAATCCCCCGGCCGATTTTTTGGAGGGAGCGGCCGGTCGGTACCTTCATGCGCCGGTCGGTGAGGGCCGAGCCTCTCCAGGGCATCCGGAGCCGCACAACGTGAGAGGGGCAGCCTGCCGCTCGGGCAATCCTCTTGGCGGCCTGCACCTCTCGCCGATGCCGCTGGCCGTAATCGATGATCAAGCAGGTGCAGCGATACCCCTTGCGAAGAGCGTGGTAGAGAGCTGTTGCAGAATCCAACCCACCGGAAAGCAAAACCACCGCTCCGGACGCGGGGGAATTATCCCGCGTTGGAGACATCCACCTTGGAGACGTCGCCCGGTTGCCGTCCCAGGAAACGACGGGAGAGGGCCTCAAAATGGCGCGGTTCATCTGTCACGAAGAAACGACGGGAGGGATTTGCACCGGTGCCTTGATCCGAGCTGAGGCCCATCTCCTTCAAGACCACCCTGGCCTTCAGGGCCACCTGTCGGGCGGAGTCGATGAGGGTCACCTTCGGCCCCATCACCCGGGCGATGGTTTGTTTCAGCAACGGATAATGGGTGCAGCCCAGGATCACCGTATCCACGCGGGCCGCCTTCAACGGCTTGAGGTAACGCAGGGCCACCTGATGGGCGAGGGAATCATTCACGCAACCCTCCTCGACGAGCGGAACGAACAGCGGGCAAGGGATTTGGGTCACCCGGACCTTCCGGTGCTGGCGGGCAAAGGCGTGAAGGTACGCCTTGGATCCGATGGTGGCGTAGGTGCCGATCACGCCGATGCGGCCCGATCGGGAGATGGCCACCGCCGTCTCCACCCCAGGCTCAATCACGCCCAGGATCGGATGCTTGAAATGCCGCTCCAGAAACGGCAGGGCAAAGCTGGAGGCGGTGTGGCAGGCGATGACGATCAGCTTGACGCCATGATGCAGAAGGAACAGCACGTTCTCCGTGGAGAATTTCACGACCGTGTCGCGGGATTTGTTCCCGTAAGGGACGCGGGCCGTGTCCCCCAGATAGACGATCGGTTCATTCGGTAAGACCTTGAGAAGCTCCCGGACGACGGTCAACCCGCCGATACCGGAATCAAAAACTCCGATGGGGCTAGTGGGCGTAGGCATACTTGCGCTGCAGTTCGTCTCGGAAAGTCAGAACGCCTCGCCGGATCCCGCCCGCGATCCGCTGCCGGTATTCGGGGTTCCTCATGCGAGATTCTTCACCCGGATGTGAGAGGAAACCGATCTCCACCAAGACCGCCGGCATCCGGGTTCCCTTGAGGACCGCGAAGCGGGCCGACTTGATCCCGCGGCTCTTGGAGGCCAGGCTGCTGCCGGACATCCCCCGGCAGATGTAGGAGGCAAGCTCCGAAGACTCCACTCGATGCTCCGTGTAGAGCAGATCCCAAAGGATCGCGTGCGCGTCATTAGGAACCGACTCCCCCAATCCGTCGGGGAGATCCGCGTTCTCCGCCGCCTCCAAGGCTCGGGCGTGGTCGTCCGTGGCCTCTGAAAGGTAGTAGGCCTCGAAACCGTCCGCCGTCCGGCTCCGTGATGCGTTCGCATGGATGGAGATGAATAGATCCGCCTCCGCACGATTCGCAATGGCGGTTCTGCCGTACAGCGGAATGAAACGATCATCGGAGCGGGTCATCACCACGCGAAACCCGTCCCTGACCAGCAGGTCCCGCAGCCGCTGCGCGACATCGAGCGTCACCGTCTTCTCCCTCAATCCCATCCGCCCGGTGGCACCCGGATCGTGGCCGCCGTGACCAGCATCCACCACGATGGTCCTCACACGCGTGGAGAAACCGGCCGAGGGGGGTGGCTGAACCTTCCTCCACTTGGCCATTCGTTCCGTCCACAGTTGTTCCGGCAGGAGCAAGGTTCCCCTCTCCATCACGGGAGGCGCTTCCAAGGTCGCAGCCGCTCCATCCACCAAGGCCACAGGCATCTGCGGGGCCAAGCGCAATTCATGCCCGCCCAGCGTCAGGCGCCAAACCAGTCCATCGGAATCCCAGGCGGCTTGTCCTCTGAGTTCCCGAACCACCGCTGAGGAGGGGAGATACGGATAGGAGCCGACAAAGACTCGAGCGGCGGCTAAGGAGGGCGACAGAAGCGGAGGTGCCGTAGGAACCGTGGCGCATCCTGCAAGAAAAAGAAGCGCAGCCAAACCCGCTGCCACGCCTCGATTACTCATTGACCCTTTCACTCACATTCACGAAGATGGTGGAGGCGGCGGGACTCGAACCCGCGTCCTAAAGTAACTGACGTTGTGCCCCTACGTGCGTAGTCCATGTTTTGAACTTTCGCCAACCCCCGCTCCCACGGACAGGATCATGGGGCCGGCTACCCCCTGGTTGGTCTCCTCGCTGCAACTCCCAGAGGTATTAAGCCGCAGCCAGCCTGCTATTGACGTCTCGCCAACCGAGCAGGCGTAGATCGGGAGACGGGTTGCGTGTTTTTACGCAGCCAGTGCCATGGGGGCCACAGCCGGCGTCATCGGCACGACCGGGGCAATCCCCTTGACCATATCTTTGGCACGTATCTTTTTGCCCGGTTTTTTACGAGGCCTCCGGACAACCTCGGCACGCGACTACAACACAGCCGCTTCAGTCGAATCCAATTCGCCCCCAAGATTCGACGGTACTACACGTTGCCCTTGCGAAATTTCAGCACCCGGGAGATCTCGCGATCCGCCTCCCGCTTTTTGATGGTTTCCCTCTTATCGAAGGACTTCTTCCCCTGCGCCAAGGCCACCTCCACCTTGACCACCGACCCTTTGAAATAAAGCTTCGTCGGGATCAGGGTGTATCCCTTCCGGATCACCTGCCCTTCTAGCCGCCGGATCTCGGCGCGGTGCAGCAACAGCCTCCTGACCCGCTTGGCTTCAGGGGCCCAAGGCCCCGCCTGCGCATAGGGGCTGATGTCCAGCCCGTAAAGCCAAACCTGATTCTTTTCAATCCGCGCGAAGCTGTCCTTGAGATTGACCCGGTGCGCCCGCAGGGACTTGACCTCCGCCCCCTTCAA
>JAHFFF010000199.1 GCA_023248095.1 Candidatus Omnitrophota bacterium
CCCTTCTTTCATGGGGCCAACGCCCGGGTCTGGTTCAGCGCCGACCAGGACCGCATTCCCCTGTTGGCGAAGATCCGTTCCCGCATCGGTCCTGTGGCGGTGGTCCTCACCCGCCGCTCCATGGAGATAAAGGCTAGCAAGTAGTCTGGGCCGATGGCACACTCCCCATTCCTTCGGAACAGTTTCACGTTCAAAGTTATCGCCGCACTGACGGCGGCCGGCTTGCTCTTCCCATCTCCCTCGTTTGCCCTGCGTGGTCCCCAAGGTAAGGATAGCCCCGTCCTCCTCTCCGGCCTGGAGGAATCGATGGAGGAGCAAGCGCTTGCCCCGGATTTGCAGGAGGGGCTTGGGACCTTGCGTGTCCCCGCCGAATGGCTGGAGCAAATACTTCACGCCAGGGTTCGCACTGCGTTGAAAACGCCGCCGAAGCACGGGGACGATTTTGTGAAGGAGGTGCTGGAATCCCGGGATCCCGATAAAAACCTCGCTCTATTCGTCTATGGGATTCCCAGCCGGCCTCAGGAGAGAGAACTCCACTTCCATTATCTGCTGGCAGATGCTGTTCGATCCCAAGTTGTGAGGGGACAACTTGTCATGGATCAGTCCAGCAGGACTATCCCGCAGGTCTGGCTGGAGTGCGAAAATTTTCTGGCGCGTGATCCTATGGGACTGGAGCGGGAGTTGATCACCACGCAGATCCCAATCTTGTCAGAAGAACTCCCCCCGGAGTTTCTGAATAATTTGGATGACGCGCTCAAACAACGGCTGGGGCCAGAGTGGCGAAATCGGGTGTTCGCAGTCAAACCGCGCGGCAGTCATTTCTCCGCGGAGCCGTTGTTGGCCTCTCCGGAGAACCGGGAGGTCTTCCTCGACAGGGTCCGGATCTCGCCGGCGCTGCAGGATCTCCTGCGCCGACAGGCTTGGGGGAAGAGGGGTGGGGTCGGTGCGCGTTCAAGACCCGGTGTGATGCCTTACGGTTTTCCGCTGATAGTCAACGGGCAGATGCGGCGTGTCCTGAATGCCAAACGTCTTTTCCCCGCGGGTGAGAGGGATCGGTATTTGAAGCTGTTCGAGCAGGGAAGGCTTCCCGGCAACTCAGCGCTGGTTGTTGCCTACGATGGGGATCAGCCTCTGGCCTTCTTCGATCTGGGACGTTTGCTGATTCGGCCCGGCACCTCCTTCCGCGGCAGGGAAGATCTGCTGGGGGAGGTTTTTCTCAAAGGGGCCGAGCTTTCGCTGGAGTTGGACCGCCGAATGAAAGAATCTGCCCGTTGGCCGCCGTACTCCGCGCCCCAGGCTGCCGGTCTCGAGGAATCAGCGGCGGACCGTGCGGCGTTGGCCGAACTGGAGGCGATCGTGCGCAATCCCGGGGTTCCTAGACGGGTCCCCATTGTAGTCGAGAAGGTAACCCCGGGCGGTGCCAAGGTTCGGTATGAACGAAAACAAGGAGGCGTCGCACAGGGATTCCTTCCCGTTGGGATGGTTTTTGCTGACCCTCAGCAATTCGTGAGACGGGATGCCAAGTTAACCTGGTTGGAAATGCGGAAGAGGAAAGGTGACCTATTAGAGGTTTTCCCGGAAGAGATCCGAGAGGGAGAGGTAATCTTTCGCTTGGATCAAGATGTCCGGGGGGAACTGTTCGATGAAGAACCGGTGTTCTATGATCAGGTTGTTGCCAGTTTTTACCCCGGGCAAATCCAGAGATTTCTCCAATGGCTCGCTCTCGATGAGCAGCGGGATTCCAGTGAGAAGATTATCCAGATGTACTACGACAAGACTTGGAGCCGGCTCCGGCAGAACCAATCCTTCGAAATGATTCGATGGTTGGCGGGTCATGTTCATCCCCAACATGCGATGGCGGCACTCCCGCTCTTCAAGGATGTGGTCGAAACGCCGCTCCAGAACCAGGACGGAAGACAGGAGTGGGCAGATGCCCAGGAGGAGGCCTTGCGCGGAATCAGACGGATCGCGCGGCACGGGGCGAACACAAAAAAGGCGGAGCTGTTGGAAGTCATTCAGGGTTTCTGGGGTTTGATCGAAGAAAGATGGACAGGGGAATCTTTAGAAGAGGGACACCGATATCTGAGGGAAGCTGCCTCTGCGTTAGATACGGAACAGGCGGCGGCCTGGCTCAAGCAAGTCTCGACTGCGGGCCTGGAGGAGGTGAAGCGGTTCGAGTCGGTGGAGAAATTCCTACAGGCATACCGGGAGGATCTGAGCTCCAGTGGGTTGCTGCGGCGGGTTGAGATATTCGCAACAGAACGAATCCTGGCGACCGAGGTGCTGGTGATCCCCTCGCAACCGGTGGTGAGGCAGATGATTCGGGTCTATGTGCTGGCGGCAGAACAGCAGGAACAGTCGACATGGGAGGCTGCGTTGCAGGAACGCCTCAGCCGTGAAGGGGACCGCCTCCAGGGCGTCTCCTTCCTGGTGGAGAGGTACCCGGCCGATGGCCGCCTGAAAACCGATCTCCCCACCATCATTGTGCAACAGACCGGAGCAGTCATCCCCTGGGAGCATGGAATCCCCATTGTGAAGCTGTCCGTCTTGCCTGAGCTCAAAGAGCTGAACCCAAGCCTGATCTATTCGCTGGCAGTGAACAAGACACTGGCTGGGATGAGGATTGGGCCGGTGTTGGAGGTGGTCCCGGTTTGGGACGGCTCCGCCATATTTGTGTAGTGCGGTTGACTTTCCGACGGGGGAATGGTATTTTGTAGTCACGTGAGCAAGGGCCGCCTGTCGGCGCCTTGCTTTTCTTGTCTTAAGGGATGAAAGAAGAAGAGAATGGAATTTAAAACACTCTGGCGACCGGAGTTTGAGAAGGATGCCTGCGGGGTCGGTTTCGTGGCCGACGTTTCCGGCAGGCCGAGCCACAAGATCCTGCGGATGGCGATCCAGGGGGTTTGCTGTGTGACCCACCGCG
>JAHFFF010000040.1 GCA_023248095.1 Candidatus Omnitrophota bacterium
CGATTGCCTTCTTTAAACGAAGCAGCCGTTCCGGGGAGGTCGGATGAGTGTTGAAGAAGGATTCGGAGAGGGATTTCGGAAGCTCCGTAGCGAAGCGGTCCCAGAAGGTTAGCGCTGCCTCGATCTGGTAGCTGGCGGTGTAGGCGTAGCGCAGACCGATGTAGTCGGCTTCCCGCTCAAAATCCTGAGAGAACGGGGCTCGGATCCCGGCGGACATGACCTGGTTAAGCAGGCCGCCGGCCCCCGGCACGATGATATCCAGGGCCGTGCCGGCTACGCCTCCGATGATCCCCGCCAGGATGTTGGGCCCCAATCCCTTGGCGATGTGTCCGCGCGTGAGATGGGCCAGCTCATGCGCCATCACCACCGCCAACTCATCATCGGATTGGACGAAACGCAGAAGGCCGGAGCTGACCGTGATCTGTCCCGGGCTGGCGAAGGCGTTGACCGACTCCTCGTCCTCAACGATAAAGGTCACGGGGTACAGCTTCTCACCAACGGTAAGGTCCCTCTGAAAAGGGACACCCTCTCTTTCTAAGGAAAGAGGCACCTTCTCCCCCGGCTTGAGCCCATGGAATATCCCCACCACACTGCGGGCATCCGGTGTTTTCTTGTTTGCGATTTGAACCAGCAGGTCTCCTGGCTGGAGGCCGGCGTCGGACGCAGGGCTGTTGGGCAATATCCCAACGATAAGGCAGGCCTTCCTGACGCGCCCGGTCTTCCGGTCCTTTGCCTGTGGGTTCGGTTCCATTCCGGGGACGGCGAAGACTCGGCCGGAGGCAAGTGATAGATCATCCACTATCACTCCAACGAAAGGTCCCGGTTTAGGTAAACGAGTCTCTGGGGGGAGAGCCTTCAGCAAGCGCTCCCCGATGGTCCGCGCTCGGAGCAGCTGTTGGTAGATATGCCGCCTGGCCTTGACCTCGTAATACTCGCGCGCCGAGCGGAGTTCATCCCGCCCGATGGATGGGCCGACGGTTGCGCAGCCGCCAAGCAACAGAGCCAGTAATGCCAGTTTGGCCATGCCGGCAGTGAAGGGGGTCTGCTTCAGGTTGCGCTTGGGCACCCATCGGGTTTTCGTGTACCAACGCGGGCGAATCCTCTTCCCGCTCCATTGGCAGGTGAAGGCGCGGATATGGAGTTCGCGATGGGAGAGGATCTGCGTCTGCGTGGCACAGGGTGTTACGGCCTTCACGCGAATCCCGAGGCGGTCCGCGAGGAGCCGCCTGAGGGCTTCCGGCGGAGGTTCCCCTCGCTCTCTTTCCCCTCCGGGGAATTCCCACAGTCCGGGGAGAAGGCCGATGAGAGGCCGACGGGCGACGAGGACCGATCCGTTTCTTTCCAAAATGCCGCAGAGATAATCGATCTTCTTGCGTTGAAGCGGTTGCCTGGGCGGGGGGATGGATTCCTCCCAGCTGTTTCGATGGGCGATGCAGTCCTCCGTCAACGGACAGGAGCTGCATTGAGGCCGGCGGGGCGTGCAGACCGTGGCTCCCAGATCCATCAGGGCTTGATTGAAATCGCCTGGGTACTCGCTGGGCAAAATCCGGCCTGCAAGCTCCCAAAGCTTACGCTGGACCGAAGGCTGCCTCGGATCCTCCCGTATTCCAAAATACCGGGCCAGGACGCGCTGAACGTTTCCGTCCAGCACCGGGGCAGGGCGGTCGTAGGCGATGCTGGCGATGGCCCCGGCGGTATACCGGCCGATTCCGGGCAGCTCGATCAGAGAATCCACCTGGTCCGGGATTTTGCCGGCATGCTCCCGGACAATCTTTTGAGCGCAGGCATGCAGGTTTTTCGCTCGGGTGTAGTAGCCCAGGCCGGACCAAGCCTCCAGCACCTGGGTCAACGGCGCTTTGGAGAGGGCATGCACTGTAGGAAAACGCCGGAGGAACCGCTCGTAGTAAGGAATAACCGTTGCCACCTGCGTTTGCTGGAGCATGGTCTCGGAGACCCAAATGGCGTAGGGATCCCGTGTCTCTCTCCAGGGAAGGCCCTTGCGCGATTCCTTCCGGTACCAGGTGAGCAGCCGGCTTTGGATGGCCTTCATACCCTCATTATAGCGCCTGCATGTTGATAAAATAGGTGCATGCCAAGCCCCTGCTCCGGTAAAGCGGACCAGATATGTTGACAACGCGGGTTTTTCTCAAAGGGTTAGGCTGCGTTTACCTGGTGGCGTTTGCCTCTCTCTGGACGCAGGTCCTGGGGCTGATGGGACAGAGGGGCATCCTGCCGGCGGCTGAGTATCTGCAGTTGGCAAGGCAGCAGATCGGCCTCGATGCGTACCGGCTGATACCCACCCTTTGTTGGTTCAATGCCAGCGATGCATTCCTGCAATTCCTGTGCGGCGGAGGTGCCGCATTATCGCTGCTGCTGATCTTCGGGATTGCGCCGGCCCTGACCCTGTTCCTGTTGTGGGTATGTTATCTCTCCCTCGCCAGCGTTTCCCAGGAGTTCCTCAACTTTCAGTGGGATGCCTTGCTGTTGGAAATAGGATTCCTGGCGATCTTCCTGGCTCCCTTGCAGCTCAGGTTAAAGGCCGTCACCCAGCCACCCCCTTCCCGCGTCATCCTGTGGCTGCTGCGTTGGCTTTTGTTCCGGCTCATGTTCTCTTCGGGAGCCGTGAAACTGATCAGCGGCGACCCTGCCTGGCGGAATTTCACGGCCCTTACAGTTCATTACGAGACGCAACCGCTGCCGACCTGGGTCGGCTGGGCCATGCATCAACTGCCGGTTTGGTTCCAAAGATTTTCGTGCGGGGTGATGTTTGCGATCGAATTGCTGGTACCGTTTATAATTTTCGGGTCGAAACGGGTCCGCCAGACCGGCTGCGCCGTCTTGATCGCCTTTCAGGTGTTGATCTTGGTGACAGGGAACTATTGTTTCTTCAATGGGTTGACCATCCTCCTTTGTCTGCTTTTGTTGGAAGACGATGTTTGGGACCGAATTTTACACCGGAGGGCAACCGAACAAGAAGCGGGGACAATGCGCGGCCGATGGCCGATCTGGATCATCGGTCCCGTGGCGGCCGTTGTAATCACTGCATCGACAGCGGAGATGGTAGGTACCCTGCACCTGCCGATGCGATGGCCCAACCCGGTTGCTTGGGTAATGGATTTCCTGATTCCTTTCCGAAGCGTGAACAGCTACGGCCTTTTTGCCGTGATGACCACCTCCCGGCCGGAGATCATCGTCGAGGGAAGCGAGGATGGCGCAAGTTGGTTGCCGTATGAATTCAAATACAAGCCGGGGGATCTGAAGAAGCGGCCGGATTTTGTCGCCCCGCACCAACCCCGCCTGGACTGGCAAATGTGGTTTGCGAGTCTAAGCAGTTATCAGGATAATCCCTGGTTCCTGAACTTCTGCATGCGGTTGCTGCAGGGGTCGCCGGAGGTGCTGGCCTTGTTGAAGGAGAATCCGTTCCCGCAGAGGCCGCCGCACTACATCCGGGCCAGCCTGTACGATTATCACTTTACGGGCCTTCACACACTGCATTCGGAGGGGACCTGGTGGCACCGGACGCAGAAGGGGTTCTACTGCCCGGCCCTTTCACTTAAAGCACGAACCGATTAGGAATCCAACCGCGGCTGCCAGGCCGGCTACGGCGAGCATCTCCAGACCGCTGCGCCACCAACTCTGGCGGACTACCCAGCCCTTTGCGCCACCCAACGCGAACAAACAGAGAGTCGTGCATAGGATTGAGATCGGCATTGCCCGAGGAATTGGGAAAACGAAATAGGGAACGGTTGGGACGAGTCCCCCCAGGATATAGGCAACCCCCATCACCAGGGCGTTGCCGACCGGCTCATCCAGCGATTGCGGACAGATGCCCAATTCTTTATGCGCCATATCTTCCAACAACAAACGGTCGTCGCTGAAAAGCCTTTTTTCGATCAGGGTGATCTCCGGATCGGTGTATCCGCGAATCCGGTACATGGCCCGGAGTTCTTCCCTCTCCTCCTCAGGATTTTTACGGATGGCCTCCCGTTCTTCCCGTAAGAGCCGCTCCAGGTATTCCCGATGGGATTTAGAGGATAAATAAGAGCCGGCGGCCATGGAGAGGGACTCCACCGTGACAATGACCAGGCCGGCGATGACGACTGCCGTACGGTCCCGGGTCCCTTCCGCGATCCCGGTGAGCGCCCCCAGGGTGGAGATGAGGCCATCCTGTGTTCCGAAGACGGCATCACGCAGCCGGTTGCGGATGAGGTCTGCCATCGTGTGTCGCCGCCGGATTATCTGCGCGGCCTCTTTCTCGGGGGCACGCAGCAGCACCATCCAACGATCCTTCAGGCTACCCGCTGTGCGGACTGATGGAACGATTCTGCCAGCTTGAGCAACTCCGTCCGCTTCAGGTTGGATTCCAGTACCTCCAGCAGGAGGTGATCCTCTTTCTGCTCGTGTTCCTTCAGCAGATCTACAAATCTCTGGCTGGAGTTTGTGATCTCTTCCCACGGAATGGGTTGATTGTAAAGCAGCCCTTCCAAATGTCTCATGTGGCCTCGGATTCGCTGATGCTGTTCCTTTAAGAAAGGGATGGCGTTGGCCTTTACCCCGAGCAGTTTCTGCAGGGCAGGGAACAGGATCTCCTCCTCCTTTTCCAGGTGGGCCTCCAAGAGCGGTTTAAGGCTTCGGATGATCCACTTCAGGGCCAGCCAGCGGTTCTGCGGCGTGGCGCCCACCTTGAAGATCGCATCGAGGGCCCCGACTTGGACTTCAATCGCCTCATGATCCTCCCGTACAGGATTGCCCCATTCTTGTCCCATGGAATGCCCCCCTATGGATGCACCAAACAGCCCTTGCAAGGTTCCGGGTCATCCTTTGAAACAAACAGATCATGCCGCGGGTCCCCCGCCACCTCCAGAAAACCTACAGCTCCTTGCTCGACACGAAAGATGGCGTGATCGACCAAGGTATAGGTGCCGGGGACCTCCAGTTGGAACTCCACCACCGTTGCGCCCCCCGCAGGGACCAGAGTGGTTTGCACGCTCCTTGCCGGGACGCTGACCAGATCCCCCTCACGGTAGACGTTGTCGAAGATCTCTCCAATCACGTGAAAGGAACTGATCAAGTTAGGCCCGGCGTTCCCGAAAAAGATACGGATTTTCTCACCGGTTTTGGCCTTCAGTTGACCGGCTCCCGTCAGTGATCCCACGCGGCCATTGAAGACGACAAAGTGAGGATGCTCCTTGAGCCCTTCCTCATGTGAAAACTCCAGGGTTTGGGCCCCCTCGGTGGGTTCTTTTGTATAAAACTCACTCTGCAGCACGTAGAACTCCCGGTCGACCTTGGGCAGCCCGCCCTTTGGTTCCACTAGGATGAGCCCATACATGCCGTTGGCGATGTGGTCCATGACCGGCGGGGCGGCGCAGTGATAGATGAACAGGCCTGGGTGTAGGAGCTTAAACCAGGCGACCTTCTCTTCGCCTTCGACCCCGGTTAAGACCTTTGCTCCTCCGCCAGGCCCGGTCACGGCATGGAAATCGATGTTATGAGGCATACCGCTGGAGTCGCTGTTGGTCAGGTGGACCTCTAGGACATCCCCGACGCGGGCTCGGATGAAGGGTCCGGGTACGTGGCCGTCGAAACCCCAGAACCGGTATTTCAAATTGGGGGCCAGCTCCATCTCGTTCACGCTGGATTCGATATGCACCTCCACAATGGCCGGTTTGCTCCGGGTAATCAGCGGAGGAACCTCCGGCGCGTAGGTCAGCTTGGCAACCTCTCGGTTCATTGGGGGTGTTTTGGCCGCTGCCGATGTGCTTCCGCACAGGATAAGAAAGCCAGCGAATCCTAACAGGCAGATTCTATGAGCGATGCGCATGTTCTGAACTCCTTTCGTGTGATGTTCCATTGGGTTTGAGGTTCCACCAGGGCGTGGGCCAACCCTCCTCCTCGTGTGCCTTCTCCGCTATCTGGTGGTATTTATCGGCTAACGCCATGAGTTCTTTGTGGTTTAAATTAAACTGAAGGACGTCCAACAAGAGTCGGTCCTCTATCTTCTCGTGCTCCTCGAATAAGTAGAGAAAGGCTTGAACCGCTAGCTCGATCCGATCCCAGTCCAGGTTGCTGGGATCTTGAAGCAGCTCTGCCAAGTGCCGGAGGCTGGTCCGAATCTCTTCATGGTCTTTACGCAACAAGATAAGTGCACTGCCGCCCCCCTTAAGCAAATGCTTTAGGGTAGGGAAAAGGGCTTCCTCCTCTTTCCTCAGATGCAGTTCCACCTCCGGCCCGAGGTTCCGGAGGGTCCAGGACAGGACTACCCGCCGGTCCTGCGCAGGCACGTCGATCCCAAGCGTGGTGTCCAGCACCCCCGCCTGCGTCTTCAAGGTTTCATGCTCTTTGTGGATCAATTCATCCCATGGTTTCATTTGAGTGGGGGACCTGCGACTCGATTCCCACCGCCCCGTTTTGCCTCATACAAACGCTTGTCGGCTTGGGCCAGTAATGCCTCGGGGGAGCTGCCCTCTTCTGGGAAAACAGCTACCCCCACACTGAGTGTAATCGGGCTAATCAGTTGGGCTGTCGGAATCCCACCCGGTTGAGCAAATGGGAAATGCGCTGCGGTATGACAGAGCCTCTCGGCAAGGAGTACGGCGCCAGCAGCGTCGGTCTCCGGCAACAGGAGGGCGAACTCATCTCCTCCGTAGCGAGCAATGAGGTCCGATGCCCGGCGGCCGGTCAGGAGCAATCCGGCCAACGTCCGAAGCAGTTCGTCCCCTGCCGGGTGGCCGTACGTGTCGTTGTAATGTTTAAAGCCATCTGCATCCACCATGCCGACCGCCAGAGGGCGGGAATGGCGGGCTGCCCGCTTCATCTCCTTCAGGAAGGTTTCCAGCAGGGCCGTCCGGTTCGGCAATCCGGTTAAAGGATCCGTCTTGGCCTGCTGTAGGAGTCTCAACTCTCGCCTCTTCTGCATCGTCGCATCCCGCATAATCACCAAGGCCCAAACGGGGCGTCCGGGCAGTTGGATCGGTGTGTAGCTGGAATTGACGACGATGGCCTTTCCTCCTGCGATCCGAATGGTATACTCGGCCGTCTTTACCGACTCGAACGAAAGCATGGCTCTCATTCCCGGACATTCCCAAGGTTGCTCAGCCAGCGAACATCCTTGAAGGTCTCGGCAGGAAAAGAGGACTCCGCACTCACTACGCCCCGCGATTTCCTCGGACCTTCGGCCGAGCAGCCTCTCTAACGTTGGGTTGATGGCCAGCACCCGCCGGTTTTCATCGATCACCATCATGGCATCGCAGGAATACCACAGAAGCTCCGGGATCAGCTTGGACCCATCTTCCAGTATGTCATTTTCCATCGCGGACAACCTTCCTTTCTTGATACCAAGCTGCCCACTTATGGGTCCACAGGTTCTCGATTTGCTGCACCAACCCGTCCATCTCCTTATCAGGGCAGGTGAGGAGCAGGATGTCGCAATCGCAGACGGGCATCTCATGCCAGCTCCGCAGGACGTGCGCGCGCAATCCGCGGCGGAGCAGTCTTTCTCTGAGCTGTTTGGAAACGCCGGAGCGCGTTCGGCCCGGACCAACGACAGCTACCATAAGGGATGGGGCGCAGACGTTCATGGTTCCTCCTGGCATAGCTTGGAAGCAACCCTCTGAAACTGGCGGGCAAGATCCATCAATTGCTGCGGCTGGAGAGAGGATTCAAGGATGTCCACCATGAACCGGCCCTCCTTTTCCTCGTGGGTCTCCAGCAGGGCGATGAGGGACTCTCCTGTTTCAGCGATATTTTGCCAGGAGGAGGATTCTCGATCCCACAGAAGTTCCGACAGCTTGTCCAACAACGCCCGGAGTTCATCGTGTTGGTCTTTGAGGAGCGTCAGGACTCCAGATCCTCCTCCCAGCAGATGTTCAAACGCAGGGAAGAGGACCTCCTCTTCCCTGCGCAGGTGGAGCTTCATTCGCGGTTCCAGGCTGCGAAGGATCTGGAGCAGATGCACCCGCAGGTCCTTCAGGCCGACCGGCTTCTCCAACACGGCCTTCAGGGCCTTCCGCTCAGAATCCAGCACCCGATGGTCCTCTTGGATCTGCCGGTTCCAACATTCGCAGCCCATGGAATTCAGCTCCTCCCTTTTCAATTTCAAGATTACGGTAAAAAGGGGACGGAAAGTATGATCCGGGTCATAGACCCGAAATTTCAAAAGGGGAAAAGCTGCGTTAAGATGTCGGGTTTGAGGAGATGGATCTTCCCGCGGCTGGAACGGACCCAGCCTTCCTGCTGGAAGCGGCTGATGGTTCGAATGGCGGTCTCGACGGTGGTGCCGGCTAGCTCTGCGATCTCTTGCCGGGTCAGGGGAATGGAATCCCCGAACTTCTTATGCAGCGCCAGGAGGGTTTGCGCGATCCGGCGCTCCACGGGGTCGTGAACCAGGCAGGCCTTGGTTTCCACCTGCCGCAGGCGGTTGCCGAAAACGCAGAGGGTTTCTTGAAGCAGGGTTGGAGATTTCTGCATCAGTTCGTGGAAAAGCTGGCTGGGGATCTGAAGCACCCTGCTGGGAGTGGCCGCGACGGCGGTGGCCGGATAAGATCCACGGTCCAGGGCGGGCAGACAACAAAAAGTCTCCCCCGGCGTCATCACGCAGCTGGCCTGCACACGTCCCTGGGGTTGGTGATGAATCAGGTGAACCCGTCCCTCGACGGTCAGCCAAACACTGTCGGAAGGGCGACCCTCATGGAAGATGGCCTCCCCCTTAGCGTAGGTTTTTTCATGCGATAGGGAAGCCAGGCGCTGCCGCTCTTTGGCGTTCAGGTGCCGGAAGATCTCCACCTGCTTAAGAAACAATTCGAGATCATGTCGACGAGGCATGCACCCCTCCTGCGGGGTATTATAACTCCCTAGGAGGGCGCTTGCAGGCCGCGTAGAGCAGGCCGGCCGAGAGGCCGCCAAGCACCAAAACCGCTACTACGCTCAAGCGCAGAGGAACCGCCCAGCTCCCGATCGTCACGGGGACTCGGAACAGCAGCCGCATCAGACTTTTCCATGTGCCATCACCTTCCTTTTTTACTCGGCAGGCAGGGTAAGCATGCCGAAGATTGTGTCCCAACGGGGGGCGCGGAACTCCTGGAGGCCGTAGCGGATGGCGGCATTGTCCCGCCGGCGGTAGGTCCGCCAGAGCCGGTCCCAAAAGGAGAAGATGCTGGAGTAGTTGGAGTTGGTCTCGTTCGGGACGTCGGAGTGGTGGACCCGGTGCATGTTGGGGGTGACGATCAGCAGCCGGATGATACGATCGATTCCCTCCGGAAGGGCGATGTTGCTGTGGTGGAAGATGATGACCGGAGAAAGCAGAAGTTCATAGAAGACCAGATCGGCCAGCCGGATTCCGAGGAGCGGGATGACGGCCAGACGGAGCAGGGTAGAGAGCACCATTTCACCGATGTGAAAGCGATAGGCGGAGGTGGAATCGAGAGCGGGGTCGGTGTGGTGGACCCGATGGAAACGCCAGAATGCGGGAAGCTCATGATTCGCCCGGTGCCACAGATACATCCAGAGGTCGAAGAGGAGGAAGCCGGCGATCCTTTCGGGCCCCCTCGGCAGATTCAGGTGATAGAGCAGGCCGGTCCGGTGAAGCTCACCCCAATGGGCGGAGGAGACCACCATCTTCCAGAAGATGAAGGTGAGAACCGCCCCGTTGATCAGGCCGATGGAGAGATTGCGCACGCCGTGGCGCAACCTCTGCGGGAGCGGCCGATCCATGAAGAGGGGAGCCAGGGACTCGATCCACAGGCACAGCCCCAGAACGATAGTTTGAACGATCAGCGGCCGGGAATCCATTTATGAGAGGGCCATCTCTTCATCGTCCAGATGCTGAAGTTCCTTGATCAGCTCTTCGTCGGAATTGGGTTCTCCCTCGGAAGGACCGGCCCCGAACTCCTCCAGCTCGTCCCACAACTTTAAGGTTTCATCCTCGACGGCCTCCGCCAACACGATGCGGTCCTGCGCTTGCACCTCTTCCTCCAGGTCCGCGTCGTTGAGGGAGGCGATTCCCGTTGTCTCGAACAGGACCTGCGCCTCCTGCTCGATTTGGCCGGTTTGCCGAACGGGCGAATGAGAGACGAGCATCAAAACGGCAAGGGCGGCTGCCAAGGCCCCTCCGAAAGCAAAGGTGAATCGAGGCCGCAGAATCCAAGCAAGAACTCTCGATGGGGCCGACTCTTCCTGAATCCGGGCCATGACCTCTTGCCGGTACTGCTGTTGAAGCTCAATGGGCGGTTCCTTCAGAGGGTGAGCTTTAAGCCAGTGCAGCAGCCAGATGTTCCATTCGGCGGGATTCATCATCGGCGGACCTCCGCCAGCAGCAGCGTTCCGATGGAGAAGCGCAGGCTTTCGTTGGCGCGGAACAGATGCGCCTTGACCGTCCCGACCCGGCAGTCCATCAACTGGGCGACCTCCTGGAGCGGCAGGCCGTTGAGATGATGCAGTATGAATGCCATCTGCTGTTTCATGGGCAGCCGTCCGATTGCCCGAGCCAGCCTCTTTGCCAGCTCGCGGTTGTGGGCAGCCTCCCTAGGATCTTTGGCGGGATCGGGCAGATCGAAGGGAGGGGAGTCATCGTCCTCCGCGTCGCTGGAAAGGGAAACCAACGAAGGCTGGCGTCCCTTCTGCCGGAGGAAATCCTTGCACTCATTCGCGATGATCCGGTACAGCCAGGTCGAGAATTTTGAACCTCTCCGGAATCCGCGCAGATGGCGGTAGGCCTTGACGAATCCGTTCTGAGAAAGGTCCTTCGCCTCCTCCATGTTCCCGACGAGGCTGTAGGCCAATTTCCAGGCGGCGAGCTGATGGCGGGAGACCAGCTCGCCGAACCGGTTCGTATCTCCCTGGAGAACCGCCTCAACCAATTCCAGGTCTGCGTCCATAGCAGGGGACAGTGTACCATTTCGTACCGCCTATCGCCCACCGCCCCGCCGGCCTCCTGGGGCGCGAGAGGACCTGTGTTCGCCCCCCTGGCCGATGCCATCACGTCCCTCGCCTCGGCCGTGATCCCGGACCCCGTTATCCCGATGTTTCTCCGCCAGGCGCTCTTTCCAATGGGGATGGTTTTTGATGAACCGCGCGTACTCCTCCGGATGATTCTTTTTAAACTCCGCTACTCTCTGCTGCCGCGCCTGCATGATCTCTTGATACCGCTGGGGATTCTTCTCACGCAGTTCCGCCAAGCGCTTCTCCAGATGCTCCTGCCGTTGGGCCTTCAAGCGCTCGTACATCTCCGGCTTATTTTTCTTCAACCATTCCATGC